>JACRBR010000042.1 GCA_016213125.1 Chloroflexota bacterium
GTCCCTGATTTCCCGCTGATCAACAAGAGCTTCGAGCTCTGTTATGCCTGCTGCGACCGCTGAGGTGACGTGAACCATGGGCCTGCTAGATGTGCTGCTGCGACCGCTCCGCTCTCCGATCGCCACGCGTGGATATCCGCCGCACGCGGACGTGCCCGACCGCGGGCATCGCGGCACGCCGGTGCTGGCGGCCGAGCGTTGCCGCGCGAGCGGAGACTGCGCCACCGTGTGTCCGACGGGGGCAATCGCCGTGAGGGAACTGCGCGGCGGCACAGCGCAGTGGCAGCTCGACTACGGGATGTGCATCTTCTGCGGGCGCTGCTTCGAAGCATGTCCGGAGGACGCCATCGTGGATACGGATGAGTTCGAACTGGCCGGACGCGAGCGCGCCAATGTCATCGCGATGCACGTCGTGAGGAGCGGGACGCGTGACTGAACAACACCAATTGAGGCGCGAGGTCACGAAGAAGTTGGGGCGCTCCTTACATGTCCGGCATCTGGACAGCGGGTCCTGCAACGGGTGTGACTGGGAACTCGCCGCGCTCCTCAACCCCGTCTACGATGTCCAGCGCCTTGGCATCGACTTCGTTGCGTCACCGAGGCACGCCGACCTGCTGCTGGTGACCGGCGTCATGACCCGCAACCTGCAGGAAGCTGCGGTCCTCACGTATGAGGCGATGCCGGAGCCGCGCCTCGTCGTGGCAGTCGGCGCCTGCGCGGTTGGTGGCGGTGTCTTCGCGAACACGTACGCGGCCGCGGGATCAGTCGAGCCGATCTTGCCGGTTGATGTGTTCATCCCCGGCTGTCCTCCGCGTCCAGAGGCGATCATCCATGGCCTCCTTGTAGCCGTCGGGCGCATGAAGCTGCGGCCCCTCCCGTTCTGCTGACAACCCCCGTCATGACGAACGGGCGGCACTGACCGCGGTTTCCAGCCTGACCGCGATGCGCCAGAGATCACAACGGCCTCGATCCTTGACGGGAAGGGGTTGCCGGAACCCGCGAGGGGCGTTGCCTGGACGGATGGTTGCATCGATCAGGAGAATCGCGTGATACTCACTCGCCTGCCCGCTCCAGTTCCACGGACGCTGGGGACACCCTCGGCGAGACGGGCATGATGACAGCGAAGGCTCATCCCGCATGGCAACATCCGGCGAACGCAATTCCAGCCAATCGCGACCAGCTCCCCAGTTGATCCAGGGTGGCATGGCGGTAGGTGTTTCTACCTGGCGGCTGGCCAGGGCCGTGGCGATGGCGGGTGAGAAGCTCGGCCGACCGGTGCTAGGAGTCGTTTCGGGCACGGGGCTTTCCGACATGATGATCCGCCGCCTCCAGCAGGCGGATCCCGACACCATCCGCGCACTCACGGCCTACGATGGAGCGTTGGCCAGCGAGCTCCTCGCGATCTATGGATCGAGCGCTCCGGGTCCGACCGGGGTCCGGCGCCGGTTCGCACCCAAGCCCGAAGTGCTGGTCACAGGGACGAGGGCGATGAAGGCGCACCTGACGCGTCTCACCGTCGCTGCTGCCTTTGTCGAGGTCACTCTGGCGAAAAGCGGTCACAGCGGACCCGTGGGCATCAACATCCTCGAGAAGCTGCAACTGATGCACTTGCCGATGATCCTTGGGGCCATGCTGGCCGATGTGGACTATGTGCTGGTGGGCGCCGGCATCCCCCATCAAATACCGGCGGTGCTCCAGAGCTACGCGGCGCGGCAGACGGCCTCCTACAAACTGGATGTTGCGGGCACGAACGAAAAGCACCTGATGACGCTCGATCCGCGGCCCTTCATCGCGCCGGGCCGCGCGCTCAAGAAGCCGCGCTTCTTCGCGATCATTTCTCATCACGCGCTCGCGATGCGCCTCGCGGGCACGGTGGAGGTCGACGGATTCATCATCGAAGGCCCGGTGGCCGGGGGTCATAATGCGCCCGCGCGTGGGAAGGATGTCGATGAGGCGGGTCAGCCGATGTATGGCGAGCGGGACCAGCCCGACCTGGCGCGGATGCGGAGCCTCCGGAAGCCCTTCTGGCTCGCGGGTTCTTACGCGTGCAGACTCGCGGAAGCCAGGGCGCTCGGAGCGGTTGGCATCCAGGTCGGGTCTGCCTTCGCGCTTTGCGACGAGTCAGGGATGGATGCCCGCGTGAAACGCGAGTTGCGCGGCCAGATAGCCGCCGGGGCCCTCCAGGTGACGACGAGCGCAATTGCTTCTCCTACCGGATTCCCCTTCCAGGTCGCTCAGCTCGAGGGAACGCTCTCGGAGGCGGCCGTCTACCGGTCGAGGAAGCGCATCTGCAATATCGGCCATCTCGTGGAGGCGTACGCGAAGCCAGGAGAAGGGGGAGGCGGCATCGGATTTCGCTGCCCTGGCGGTCCTGTGGGCGCCTACGTCCGGAGAGGCGGGCTCCAGGAGAAAACGGCGGGCGTCGTGTGCCTGTGCAACGGCCTTGCTTCGGCCGCCGGCTTCGGGCGCGTCGCCGCCAGTGGCGACGAGCCGATGACTGTCACACTCGGCAAGAGCTTCGACTTCTACCATCAACTCAACACGGCGCCGGACGGCAGTTACCGCGCGGAGGACGTCGTGCGATGTGTGTACCGGTACGAAGGCCAGAGCCTTGCCGGCGAAGGGCCCGCCGGGGTGCAGGTCAACGCTCAACGAAGTGTGCGCACGAACACCCAGTAGTGTTCCCCATTCGTGGCACCGTGCCGGACCATGTGGACGAACGCGGCAGCCCCCGGTCGCGCCAGGGGGCCAGATGACACTACCCCCAACAGGCCGGAACTTCCTACCATCCACCAGCCCGTTCAGAGGAGGGTCGATGGAAAGCGAACTGTGGCGCACGGGGGCATCCGATCTGGCGGCGGCGATCCGTACGAAGCGTGTATCGAGCCGCGAAGTGGTCGAGGCTCACCTGGCGCGCATCGATGCTGTGAACCCCGCCGTCAACGCGGTGACTGTCGTCCTGGCCGAGGGGGCGCGCGCGGCCGCGGATGCGGCCGACAGCGCGTTGGCCGGTGGCGCCGACATCGGCCCGTTGCACGGCGTGCCAATCACGGTCAAGGAGAACATCGACGTCGCCGGCTCGGCGACTTCGCAGGGGCTGGTTGTGTTCAAAGACGCCGTGCCTGTAGTCGATGCGCCGCACATCACGCAGCTCAAGGCGGCGGGCGCCATCCCCATCGCGCGTACCAACATGCCCGACCTCGGGCTGCGCTACTACACCGACAACGCGCTGCGCGGGCCGACCCGGAACCCCTGGGACCCGACGCGCACGGCCGGAGGATCGAGCGGCGGCGAGGCGGCCGCACTCGCCACGGGCATGACGCCCCTGGGCATGGGGAACGATCTCGGCGGCTCGCTGCGGTGGCCTTCACAGTGCTGCGGCACGACGGCGCTGCGTACGACCTACGGCCGCGTTGCGCAGGCCTCGTCGATCCCACCCGAGGACTCGACGATCGTGATGCAGTTGATGTCCGTCCAGGGCCCGATGGCCCGCCATGTGCGTGACCTGCGCCTGGCGCTGTCGTGTATGTGCGGCCCCGACGCGCGCGACCCTCGCTGGACGCCGGCGCCGCTGCGCGGGTCGCCGCCGCCACACCCGGTGCGTGTCGCGGTGACCATCGACCCCGCGGGCGAGGGCGTGGACCCGGATGTCGCTGCCGGGGTGAGGAAGGCCGCGGCCGCCCTCCGCGATGCGGGGTACGACGTCGAGGAGGTCGAGCCGCCGATGGTCGGCGAGGCGCGCGATCTGTTTGCCGGGCTGCTCGTGGCCGACCTCAAGACGGTCCTGTATCCCCTGCTCAAGCCTGTCGCATCCGCGGACGCCGTGCGATTTCTGGACCTGGTGTTCTCGGTCGTACCTGAGCTTGACTATGCCGGGTACGTTTCTGGCTTTGCGCGCCGCAGCGCGTTGGCCCGTGCCTGGAGCATATTCATGGACCGCTATCCACTGGTGCTGGGGCCGATCGTCACCGCCCAGCCGTTCCCGGTGGGATTCGACATCGCCGGCACCGCCCAGGTGGCGGCCATCATCCGGGACTTCCGGCTCGCGGGGCTGGTGACCCTCCTCGGGTTGCCCGCGGCCGCGGTGCCCGTTGGCACGGCGAACGGTCTGCCGCAGGGTGTGCAGATCATCGGGCGGGCGTATCGCGAGGATCTCTGCCTCGACGCCGCGGAGGCGGTCGAGGCGCGTCTTGGCGTGCTCACGGCCATTGATCCGCGTGGGGCCCGTCAGGACGCCGGCATATCTGCTCGCGCTAATTGAGGGTCGTGACGAGGAACGCTAGGGTCGCGGACTTCAGGGGAGTCACAGGAAGTGCTACTTCCTATTGTCGTCCTCGAAGCTGGCGATGAGATCCGGACCGATATATCCGTTGCCCGTGTCCGAACGCCCTGACCAGCTCAGGTAGCTCCTCTTCGCTATTCAACTGTAAGACAGTGAAGCGCCGCCACGACGAATCGTGCACGCGGTCGACCCGTAGGATTGGATCAGCGAGGTCGGCAGAACCGAGCTCCAGAGATTACACGTCCTTGGCCGCAGTGTTCCGAACCACGAGAGGGCGCAGCGAAAGGAAGAGTTCGTCATGAGCATACTTGCGTGGATCGTGGTCGGGCTTGTGGGTGGCGCAGTCGCTCAACTGTTTGTGAAAGACGACCCGATCGGTGGTGGCGTAGTTGGACTCGTCGTCACGATCCTGGTTGGCATCGTTGGGGCGCTACTTGGCGGCTTCATTGCAGTCGCGCTTGGGATCAGCGATGGGGTCAACAACTTCGACCTCGGCACAATTGTACTTTCGATTCTCGGCTCGGTGCTTATCTTGCTCGGTTGGAAGGCTTTTTCGGGGCGAGGACCACTGCACATCTAGGGCCCCTGGATGCCCGCGCGGTAGTCAATCCTGCCGCGCCGCTTCGGGTACGACACGGCGTACCGACGTGACTAGGCGTGATGTTCCATCGGGGCAGGCCGGAGGTCGACGCGGACGCCGCGGTCGAAGGGCACGGGCTGCCACTGTAGCGGCCGGTAGCGCAGGTGGCCGTAGCCACCGGCGAAGTGCAGCCACTTCACCATGCCCGGTTCGAGGTCGGCTGCGCTATCCCACGAGGAGTACATGTAGGGCTCCCAACCGTTGTAGGAGATCACCTGGCCGGGGCGCACGGATGGCGAGATCTTCGCGGCCGCCACGAACGAGCCGAGGTCGTTTCGGAGCTCGACGGCGTCGTCATCCGCGATGCCCCGGCGCGCAGCGTCATCGTCATTGATCACGATGTGCGGGGAGCCACGATGCGTCTGCAAGAGGAGCCGATCCGTGATGTTCATGGAGTGGACGCTCCAGCGGCTATGCCCGCTGGTCAGCATGAACGGGTAGTCGCCACCCTGCGGGGGGTTCTCTTTGTGGCGGGGCAACGCCTCGTCGGCGTCGATGAACCACGGGTGGTCAATGTAGAACTGGGCGCGACGGGTGAGCGTGGGATATGGGATCTTGTCCTCCGTATGCCATCGGAGCGGGTTGTGCGTCTCATCCGGTTTTACGTCCGAGGCCTGACTGTAGGCGCCGGGGCCGTTGCCCCAGCCCGTGAAACGCACGTGGCCCCGCTCGCGAAGCGTATCGAGGGTCGTATTAGGCGGGAGGCTGCCGGTGTCGGCGCTATCCTGCACCCACTCCCGCGCGATCGTCTCTTCATCGAGCCATAGCTTTCCGCCGCCGGTGTACTGGTCGACGAAGTCATCCAGGCGGCGCTCGGTGCCGTCAGCGTCGCGCGACGACAGCACCTCGCGCGCCCGCGCGCGTTCCTGGACTTTCTGCGCGAGGAGGAGCGCGATGTCGACTTCGCTTCGCGTGCCACCAGCCGGCTCGACGATCCGGTCGCCCATGGTCAGGTTCATCATCCAGGGGTTCGGGAACTGGAATGTGACTTTCTCGAAATGATGAGCGGCGGGCAGCACGTAATCGGACGCCAAGGCGGTCGTGGACATGCGCCAATCGACCGAGACGATGCACTGCAGCTGAGGCCACAAGGAGCGCAGGAGGCGCTTTCGTCCGCCGCGCGTGCGCCGGAGCGCGTTTCCCCCTACCTCGATGTAGACGCGGGGCGGATAGTCGGGTCCTGGGTGAACGACGCCCTGCCACCACCCGGCGTCCACCGACTCCTTCACATACTCATCGAACGGGCGCGCCATGTATGGATCGTTCCACTTGCGGCGGTTCCAGTCCTCGGCGAAGCCCCAGTGGTAGTACCAGAGGAAAGCGGGCGGGATGCCGGCGCCCGCGCCGCCAGCGGCCATACGCTCCATGAGGCCGTTGTGCGCCATCTCGTCGGTCATGGTGGGGTCCTGTTGCTTGATGGCGGCGGCCATCATCTCCTTGAGCTGCACAACCTTCCTCGCAGCCTCTGCTCCCTCGCCTTGCTTCATGCCATACATGAAGGGGCCATCGAACCCGGCGGTCGACCACTCCGAGGAGCCGGTGCCCTGGCGGCCCCAGTTGGCCGTCAGGGCCAGGACGAGCAGATATGAGCGCAGCATCAAGTCGCCGTTGTAGTACTTCTGCTGTGTCGCACCACAGATCAGCGTGGTGCGCCGAGATGCCGCCTTGCGGGCCAAAGCGCGGATGACATCGGGGTGGACGCCGCACACCAGGGATGCCCGCTCGGGCGTGTACGCCTGGACTCTCTCAACCACGGTGTCGAACAGCGGAACGACGTCGCAACGCTTGCCATCTTTCAGCCGGACGGACTGCCGGCCGGTCAGGCGCGGCTCCAGCGCACCGAGTGAGAGCGTTTCGCGTGGCGCGGGCGACGGCGCGTCGCGCTTGCCGTCCCAGAAGTAGAACTGGTCGTCGCGCCCGCCCTCAGCGATGTCGGATTCGCGGAGGAAACGCTGGTTGTCGCAGCGCAAGAGCAGCGGGAGGTCGGTCTGTTCGCTGACGAATGCCGCGTTGTACAGTCCTTCCTCGATGATGACGTGCGCCATGCCGAGGGCGAGCGCCGCGTCAGTACCGGGACGGACCGGCACAAAGTAGTCGGCGTGCGTATGGGAGGGGCTGCAATCCGGCGCAACGAGCACGATCTCCGTGCCGCGATACCGTGCCTCGGCGGCGATGTGGGCGGTGGGGATCATGGTGTACGCGGGATTGGCACACGCGTAGATCACGAGCTCGGCGTGGTACATGTCATCCATGCTGATGACCGGGTCGAATTTCCCGTACGTCAGATAGGTGCCCGGCGAGTTATCGTTGATCACCGCGTTGACGTCGGTCCGGGTCGCGCCCAGCAGGCTGGTAAGGCGGCTGAAGGGAAGCATCGCCAGAAGGCCACCCTCCGCCGGTGTCCCTTCGTGGATGATCGACTGCGGGCCAATCTCCTCGATCGCGTCCAGCAAATGATCGGCGATCTCGGTGAGCGCCTGGTCCCAACTCACCTGCTGCCACTTCCCTTCGCCACGCTCGCCGGCGCGCTTCAACGGGTGCAGGACGCGCTCCTGGCCGTCGAGGAGCAGATGCCAGGCGGCGCCCTTCTGGCAACCCATGGGGTTGAGGTCGGGCAAGCCCTCCTCCACGGACGCCATCGCACCGATCGGCTCCGTGCCGACGATCGCGCCGTCCTTTACGAAGACGTAGTACGGGCAGTTCCCCGGCTGACAATCGACGCAGTGCGTTGAACGTGCGACGGTGTCCCACGCTCCCACGCTGCGGTACCTCTCCTCGGCCTGGCGGCTCCTCATGTGCGTCCCTCCACAATCGAACGGTGAACGGCGTCTCGATCACCCGGTTCCGGCACCGCAGCAGTGATGCCAGCTTGAAGCATCGAAAACATCCGCCGAAGGTCCGTCGTCTCCGGGTCGATCTGGGCAGCTATAAACGAGCCGTCGAAGAACGCCAGGCTCGCGCGAGCTAGATCGGTGGCAACCGAACCCGCGGCGGTCGCGTCCACAATGCCCGTTTCCACGTAGAGGTGGGCAAGCATGTCGATGGCGTGCTGGCGGACCTGGCGGATGGCGCGCAAGGATGCCGGATCGACGTCTCGTCGCTCCAGTGACAGGAGGAGCAACAGGCGCAGGAACTCGGGCCGTTCGGCGAGCGCGCCAGCGAGGTAGTCGAGGTAGTCGCGCAATCGATGCGCCGCCGACGAGCCGGGCTGCGCCGTGGCGCGCACCGCGCACGCCCGGGCCTGGTCGAGCCAGCGGGCGGCCGCATCCTGGAGTACGGCGACCAGGATGCCGTCCTTGCTGCCGAACTCCCAGTAGATGGAGCTGGCGAGCGCGCCGGACGCGCTGCGGATCGCAGAGATACTGGTGCCAGCGAAACCGCGGGCGGCGAAGAGCTCGGCCGCCGCCCGAAGTACGCGCTCACGAGTACGGGAAGCGGTGGGGACGGCCAACGGCACGCGACACCTCCGTGGAACGAACGTTCCAGTGTGCGTGCCATGCTACGCGGACGCTGGCGGCGCGGAATAGGGCCGAACGGACCGGCACGGGCCGGCCTATTGCCGCGGATGACGGCCCAGAGGTGTCGTTGCCCCCCGGAATCGGCCGCCGGAAACTCCGCGAGAGTCTGCGGACAACGAAGCGGTTCCTTGCCTGGAGTCAGTGCGAGGCAACCGGTGCCTTGGCAGGGCTAGAGGAGGGGTCGCGCCGTGGGCTCGATGGGGGCGGGGAGCTGGGTGTCGCCCGCGAGGAAACGGTCGACGGCGGCCGCGCAGGAGCGGCCTTCGGCAATCGCCCAGACGATGAGGCTCTGCCCGCGCCCCATGTCCCCACAGGTGAAGACGCCCGGGACGGTGGTCATAAACGAGCCGTCGCGCGCCACGTTGCCGCGTTGGTCGAAACCGACGCCGAGATCCTCAAGCAGGCCGTTTCGCTGGGGGCCGACGAAGCCCATCGCCAGCAGAACGAGGTCGCACGGGAGCTCGAAGTCGGTGCCCACGACTTTCTCGAATCGGCCATCCACCATCTCGACGTCGTAGGCCGCCAGCGCGCGTACGTGCCCCTTTTCGTCGCCGATGAAGCGCTCGGTGCTCACGCTGAAGACGCGCTCGCCGCCCTCTTCGTGAGCGGAGGACACGCGAAAGATATTGGACCAGGTCGGCCAGGGGTTCGTGGGCGCGCGATCATCCGGCGGGCGGGGCAAGATCTCGAACTGATGGACAGACAGCGCGCCCTGGCGGTGCGCGGTGCCCAGACAGTCAGCGCCGGTATCGCCTCCGCCGATGATCACGACACGCTTGCCGGCGGCGGTGATCGTGGGCTCTGGCAGGTCGCCCTCCTGCACGCGGTTGCTGATCGGGAGATATTCCATCGCCTGGTGGATGCCGCACAGCTCCCTTCCCGGGATGGGGAGATCGCGGGCAGCGGTGGCGCCCCCGGCGAGGACGGTCGCGTCGAATTGGAGGAGCTCGGAGACAGGGAGGTCGACGCCCACGTTGACCTTCACGTGGAAGTCAGTACCTTCGGCAAGCATCTGGGCGAGACGCCGGTCGAGGTGGCGCTTTTCCATCTTGAACTCGGGAATGCCGTAACGAAGCAATCCGCCGATGCGGTCGTCGCGCTCGAAGACGGCGACCGCGTGGCCCGCCCGGGTGAGCTGCTGAGCCGCGGCAAGGCCGGCCGGGCCCGATCCGACGACGGCGATTCGCTTGCCGGTCCGATTCGGCGGCACGACGGGGCGGATCCAGCCTTCCGCCCAGGCGCGGTCGACGATCTCCACTTCGACCTGCTTGATGGTGACGGGGTCCTGATTAATCCCGAGCACGCACGAAGCCTCGCAGGGGGCGGGGCAGAGACGGCCCGTGAACTCCGGGAAGTTGTTCGTGGCGTGGAGACGCTCGATGGCTTCGCGCCAGTGCTCGCGATAGACGAGGTCGTTCCAGTCGGGGATGAGATTGCCGAGGGGGCAACCGTTGTTGCAGAAGGGAATGCCGCAGTCCATGCAGCGGCCAGCCTGCTGCTTGAGCGTCTCCCGCGCAAACGGCTCGTACACCTCGAGCCAGTCGTGCAGCCGCACGGACACCGGGCGGCGCCGGGCGGTGATCCGTTGCCACTTCAGGAAACCAGTCGGCTCAGCCATGAGCGGCCGCCATCACACGCGATAGGGTCTCTTCTTCGGAGAGGCCAGCGGCAGACGCCTCGTCCATGACCGCGAGGACGCGCTTGAAGTCTTCCGGCATCACTTTGCGGAAGGACTCCACCTCGCTCTCCCATTGGGAGAGCAACTGGTCGGCAACATCGGAGCCGGTGAGTTCGCGGTGGCGTTCGACGGTAGCGCGGAGCCACTCGCGATCGCCGTCGCTCAGGGGCTCCAGCTCGACCATCTGGTAGTTGACGAGGGCGGGGAAGCGGTTGTCCGGGTCGTAGACGAAGGCGACGCCACCAGACATGCCGGCGGCGAAGTTCCTTCCCGTTGGGCCAAGGATCACGACGCGGCCGCCGGTCATGTATTCGCACCCATGGTCGCCGATACCCTCGACGACCGCGGTTGCGCCGGAGGTCCGGACGCAGAATCGCTCGCCTACGATGCCGCGGAAGTAGGCTTCGCCACCGGTTGCGCCATACAGTGCAACGTTCCCGGCGATGATGTTCTCCTCGGCCGGGAAGGTGGCTTCGCGGTCCGGGTGCATGATGACGATGCCGCCGGAGAGACCCTTGGCCGCGTAGTCGTTGGCATCTCCTTCGAGCCGAAGGGTAATGCCGCGAGGCACAAACGCGCCGAAACTTTGTCCGGCGGAGCCGCGCAGGTGGATGCGAATCGTGTTATCGGGAAGACCCTTCCCGCCCCACCGCCTGGTGAGCTCGGAGCCGAGCATAGTGCCGACCGAGCGATTCGTGTTTCGCACGCAGGTTTCGATCTCGACTGGCGCGCCGTCGGAGAGCGCTTCGGATGACAGCGCGATCAGCTTCTGGTCGACGGCGTGCTCCAGGCCGTGCTCCTGGCCGCGCGTCGCGTACCGGGATTGACCGTCGTATGGGTTCACCGCCTCGGCCAGGATAGGAGTGAGGTCGAGGCCATCGGCTTTCCAGTGTTCGATCGCAGCACGGACATCTAGCATCTCCGCGTGTCCGATCGCCTCGGCGATCGAGCGGAAGCCGAGCGCCGCGAGGTACTCGCGCACTTCCTCGGCGATGAACTCGAAGAAGTTAACGACAAACTCCGGTTTTCCGGAGAAGCGCTTGCGCAGGACGGGGTTCTGGGTGGCGACGCCGACGGGACAGGTATCGAGGTGACACACGCGCATCATGACGCAGCCGCTGACAACGAGGGGAGCGGTGCCAAAACCGAACTCTTCGGCACCTAACAGGGCGCCGATGACGACGTCGCGGCCGGTCTTCAACTGCCCATCGACCTGGACGACGATACGATCGCGGAGACCGTTGCGCATGAGCGTCTGCTGGGTCTCGGCAAGGCCGAGCTCCCAGGGAGCGCCGGCGTGCTTGATCGAGGTGAGCGGCGAGGCGCCGGTGCCGCCGTCATGGCCGGAGATGAGGACGACGTCGCTGTGGGCCTTGGAAACGCCGGCGGCGACGGTGCCGACGCCCACCTGCGCCACGAGCTTCACGTGGACCCGGGCAGCGGGGTTGGCGTTCTTGAGATCGTGGATGAGCTGCTTGATGTCTTCGATCGAGTAGATGTCGTGATGCGGCGGGGGGCTGATGAGGCCGACGCCGGGCGTGGAGAAGCGGGTCTTCGCGATCCACGGGTACACCTTGTGACCTGGGAGCTGGCCACCCTCCCCGGGCTTCGCGCCCTGGGCCATCTTGATCTGGAGGTCGTCGGCATTTACGAGGTACTCGGAGGTGACGCCGAAGCGTCCCGAGGCGACCTGGTGTACAGCCGAGCGGCGAAGGTCGCCGTTTTCGTCCGGCACGTAGCGATCGGCGTCCTCGCCGCCCTCCCCGGTGTTGGACTTGGCGCCGATACGGTTCATCGCGATGGCGAGCGTCTCGTGCACTTCCTTGGAGATGGAGCCGTACGACATGGCGCCGGTCGCAAAGCGCTTGAAGATCTCGCTCGCGGGTTCGACTTCTTCGATGGGAACGGGAGGGCGGAGCCCTTCGCGGAAGGTGAACAGACCACGGAGCGTGGCGAGACGCTTGGACTGGTCGTCGACGAGGCGGGTGTACTCCTTGTAGATGTCGTATCGGCCGGAGCGCGTCGCGTGCTGGAGCTTGAACACGGTTTCGGGGTTGAAGAGGTGGTACTCGCCCTCGCGGCGCCACTGGTATTCGCCGCCCAGCTCGAGGTCGCGGTGGGCAAGCTCGGCCGGCCGCGGGGCGTAGGCGCGCTTGTGGCGGATGGCGACCTCTTCGGCGATCTCGTCGAGTCCGATGCCGCCAAGGCGGGAGACGGTGCCGGTGAAGTATTCGTCCACGAGATCCTGGCCGAGGCCGATGGCCTCGAACACCTGCGCGGCGCGATAGGAGGCGACGGCAGAGATGCCCATCTTCGACATCACCTTCAGGACGCCCTTGCCGGCAGCCTTCACGTAGTTCTTGATGACACGGTGAGGGTCCTCGCCTTCGAGGCCGTAGAGGCCCTGGGCCACGAGATCCTCGATGGACTCGAACGCCAGATACGGGTTGATTGCGCCTGCGCCATAGCCGAGGAGCAGCGCCATGTGATGCACCTCGCGCGCATCACCGGTCTCGAGGACGAGGCCGACCATCGTGCGCTTACGCTCGCGGATGAGGTGATGGTGCACGGCGGACACGAGCAGAAGCGACGGAATGGGTGCGAGGTACGGGCCGGTGTCGCGGTCGGACAGCACGATGATGCGAGCACCATCGGCGATCGCCTGCGAGGCTTCGGCGCGAACGCGATCCAGGGCCTCGCGCAGCGCCTCGCCGCCGCCGGCAACCTTGTAGTAGCCCGAGATTACGCGTGCCGCAAACTCCGGACGGTCTCCGTCGTCGTTGATGTGGATGAGCTTCGCGAGCTCGTCGTTGTCGAGGATAGGGAACGGAAGCGCGATCTGGTGGCAGGCGTCGGGCTGGGAGTCGAGCAGGTTGCCCTCGGCACCGATCGTTGACGCGAGGGACGTGACCAGCTCTTCGCGGATAGCATCGAGCGGCGGGTTGGTGACCTGCGCGAAGAGCTGCTGGAAGTAGTCGAATAGCAGGCGCGATCGATCGGAGAGTACGGCCACGGGCGTGTCGGTCCCCATCGAGCCGATGGCTTCGGCCCCCAGCCTGGCCATCGGTGCGACGAGGAGTTTCAGTTCCTCGTGCGTGTACCCGAAGGTCATCTGGCGCCTTACCACGGACTGGTGGGAGGAGACGCGGTGCTCGCGGTCGGGCAGATCGCTGAGGTGGACGAGGCCCTCGGCGCACCACTCCTCGTAGGGATGTTGGGCGGCGAGCGAGGCCTTGATCTCGTCGTCATCGACGATGCGGCCGAGGGACGTGTCAACGAGGAACATTCGACCCGGCTGCAGGCGGCCTTTCTTGACGACGCGCGCCGGGTTGATATCGACAACGCCGGATTCGCTCGCCATGATCACGCGGTTGTCGTCGGTGACCCAGTAGCGGCTGGGGCGAAGGCCGTTGCGATCGAGGACAGCTCCAATCACCGTGCCATCGGTAAAGGCGATGGAGGCGGGGCCGTCCCAGGGCTCCATCAGCGATGCGTGGTAGCGGTAGAAGGCGCGCCTGGAGGCGGACATGGTGGCGTGGTTCTCCCACGCCTCCGGGATCATCATGAGGACGCCATGGGCGAGGGAACGGCCGCCGAGATGCAGGAGTTCGAGGCACTCGTCGAAGCTCATGGTGTCCGACGGCGCGCCCGGTGTGATGCTGGGATAGGCCCGCGCCAGATCGGGGATGAGGGGCGTGGAGATCTGGGCGGACCGGGTGCCCATCCAGTATCGATTGCCCTGGACGGTGTTGATCTCGCCGTTGTGGGCTATGTAGCGGTATGGGTGCGCGAGCGGCCACGTGGGGAAGGTATTCGTCGAGAACCTGCTGTGGACGAGCGCGAGCGCCGATTCGATGCGCGGGTCGCGGAGGTCGAGGAAGAACTCGGCAAGCTGGGGCGTGGTCAGCATGCCCTTGTAGACGATCGTGCGGCTGGAGAGGGACGGGAAGTAGATGGAGAGGTCGCCCGGAATCTCGTGTTCTGCGCGCTTGCGGAAGACGAACAGCTTGCGATCGAGGTCGATGCCGGCGGCGCCCGCGGGATCGTCGATGAAGCACTGCCAGAAGGCCGGCATGACAGAGCGAGCGGTCGGGCCGATCATGGAGTCGTCAACAGGAACGCTGCGCCAGCCGATGACGCGCAGGCCCTGGCTTCTGGCGATATCCTCCACGAGGCCACGCACCTTGTCGACAGCATGGGGTGGGAGGAAGGCGAGGCCGACGCCGTAGGCGCCAGCGGCAGGCAACGTGAAGGGCACGACGGCGCGCAGGAAGGCGTCGGGCACCTGGATAACGATGCCGGCGCCGTCACCGGTGTTGACCTCGGCGCCGGAGGCACCTCTGTGGTCGAGGTTGCAGAGCGCGCCGAGGGCGGTGTCGACGATGTCCCGGCTCTTCTTCCCGGTTACGTCGACGACAAAGCCGACGCCGCAGGAGTCATGCTCGAATCTGGGATCGTAGAGGCCACCGGCTTCCGGCAGCGCGCTGAACGGCACGGCCTGCCGGCGCTTGCCTTTGGGTGCCTGCGGGGGCGCGCCGGCAGCGCTTTCCGCGACAACGCCGATGTCGCAGGCGTCCCGGTTGTCGTCGGGCCTGAGCGGTAGGTTCACGTCAATTCCCACTGGGTGCGCGGAAGTGGCCAATTGTAACCCAATTCACAATCGGTGTCACGAGACGCATCCCGAATCTGGATTCCCTCTAGAACACGCAACGAGCGCCTCCAGCGCCCGTTGAGCCGAGCGGGAGCGATACGAATCGCCCACGCCAAAGCACGCTCCCATAAGGGATTGGAGATCGTATCCCAGCGAGAAGGATTTGACAAGCACGATGCCCGGTTGGCGACCTGGAGTGTGCAGCGCTTGTCAGCATCCGCCTTCCTGGCCGCAAACAATTGACGCCCGGACACGGAACAGAGTCCCATGCCGGGCGCCAATCGAGCCGGCGAAGAGTTCTAGGGCGCTTCGGCGCCGGTTATCTTTGCGATCCTCTTCTCCATAGACTTCTCACTCATGGCGCCGACGCGGATCTCGCGCACGATGCCCTCACGATCGACGAAGATGTGGGTCGGGATGCCCAGCACCCGGTAGTCGGCGGCGATCTGCGTGTCCGCATCGGCGCCGACGGGATAGCCGAGGTCAGCGCGATCCATGTATGAGGCGACGCTGCTCTGACTTTCGCCGATGGCCGGCGCCAGAAGCACCAGGCCATCCTTTTCCTTGTGGGCGTTGTAGACGGACTCGATGTCAGGGTTCTCGGCGCGGCAGGGAGGGCACCACGACGCCCAGAAGTTGATCCACACGGGGCGACCCTTATAGTCGCTCAAGCGCACGGTAGAGCCGTCGATGAGCTTGAGCTCGAAGTCGGGTGCGGGTGATCCGACACGAGGAGCGGCGCCACGCGCGGCGGCGGTCACGGTGACAGACTGGCTGTTCGCGGTACCGGGCCGGTCGAAGAACCAGACCACGGCGGCTATGGCCAGGCCGACGAGCAGTGTCGCGACCACGTTGCGCAGCGTTCCGGGCGCGGGCCGCCAGCCGACGTCTGCGCGCTCATCATCCTCTGTCCCGAGGGGAGCCGGCTCCATGGGTTCGATGCGGCTAGCCATAGCTGTGCAACCCCCCGAAGAAGTAGTTGCCGAAGTAGGTGAACAGCACTGCGAGGAACCCGATCACCAGCAGGTACGCACTGCGCTCACCCTTCCACCCGCGCACCACGCGCGCGTGCAGGTACCCGCCGTAGATGAGCCAGGTGACGAGCGCGGCCGTCTCCTTCGGATCCCAGCTCCAGTACTGGCCCCACGCAACCTGCGCCCAAAGAGCGCCGAGAATGATCACGAGCGCCATCATTGGGAACGCGAACATCACCGCCTTGTAGCCGACCTCGTCGAGCAGCTCTCGCCTAGGGAGCCAGCGGAAGCGGTCGTTGCGGTTGACCAGGAACAGCGAGCCCGCCGCGAACGACAGCGTGAACGCACCGTATGCGGCGATCGCGACCATCACGTGCACGGTGAGCAACAGGCTGTTCTGGAGGGCCGGCACGAGCGGATCGATGTCCGACGGCACCGTCGCGGCGTACGCCAGCATGCCAAGGCAAACCGGCAACACGAGAATCGCGAGCGACCGCAGGCCGTAGCGGAACTCGAAGTAGAGCTGTGCCGCGAGCGTGCCCCAGGCGAACGAGAGGGAGAACTCATACATGTTGGAGAAAGGTCCGTGACCGGCGGCGACCCACCGGAACGCGAGCGCCCCA
>JACRBR010000045.1 GCA_016213125.1 Chloroflexota bacterium
CGGCCCATGGTGCAGCTGGACGGCGGCCGCTTCGCGACGAGCGACCTGAACGACCTGTACCGCCGCGTCATCAACCGCAACAACCGCCTGAAGAGGCTCCTTGAGCTCGGCGCGCCGGAGATCATCATCCGGAACGAGAAGCGCATGCTGCAGGAGGCCGTGGACTCGCTGATCGACAACGGGCGGCGAGGACGGGCGGTTGCGGGCTCGGGGAACCACAAGCTGAAGAGCCTGAGCGACATGCTCAAGGGAAAGCAGGGCCGGTTCCGCCAGAACCTGCTGGGCAAGCGCGTCGACTACTCTGGTCGCTCGGTGATCGTGGTGGGGCCGGAGCTGAAGCTCCACCAGTGCGGGCTGCCGAAGCGCATGGCCCTCGAGCTGTTCAAGCCCTTCGTGATGCACGCGCTCGTATCGCGCGGCCTGGCTCACAACATCAAGAGCGCGAAGCGCATCGTGGAGCGGGCGCGGCCGGAGGTATGGGATGTGCTGGACGAGGTCATCAAGACGCGTCCGGTGCTACTGAACCGCGCGCCGACGCTGCACCGGCTGGGCATCCAGGCCTTCGAGCCAGTGCTGATCGAGGGAAGCGCGATCCAGATTCACCCGCTGGTGTGCACGGCGTTCAACGCGGACTTCGACGGTGACCAGATGGCGGTGCACGTGCCGCTGTCCCGCGAAGCCGTCGCCGAAGCGCGCCAGATCATGCTCTCGACGAAGAACCTGCTCTCGCCGGGTTCTGGAGAGCCGATCATCGCACCGACGCTGGACATGGTGCTGGGCTGCTACTACCTGACGCTGAAGCAGCCGGTGCCCTCCGGACGGAAAATCGAGCAGGTGTTCGGAAGCGAGCAGGAAGCGCGCTACGCGCACGACCTGGGCATCATCAAGCTGCAGCAGTCCATCAACGTACGGCTGCCGTACGGCAAGCCGCGGCTTCTGCCGAAAGATGCGCCGATGGCGGAACTGCCCGAGGGCGTGGCCGAGAGCGCGACGTACGTCGAAGATCAACCTGAGGTTTCCGCCGGAGGATTCTCGATCACGTGGGAACACGACAGCCAACATGCCAACGGCGACCGCGAGCAGACAGAGATCGTCGAGACGACCGTCGGGAGGTTGATCTTCAACGAGATCCTGCCGGCCGGCGTCGGTAGTACCGTCACGGGCGGTATCGACTTCATCAACCAGACGATGGACCGCAAGATGCTGAAGGATGTCGTGGCGCGGTGCTACGAGGTACTCGGCAACGAGGACACGGCAGAGGTCGTCGATAACATCAAGCGGATCGGGTTCGAATACGCCACCCAGTCGGGCATCACGATCGCGGTAAACGACCTTCGCGTGCCCGCCGAGAAGGCGCAACTCATCACCGATGCCGAGCACCAGATCAAAGAGATCGACGATGAGTACGAAATGGGGCTCATCACCGAGCAGGAGCGATACGACGCGACTGTAGAGGTGTGGAGTCGCACGACGGAGGCCGTCAAGACGACGATCCAGCAGCAACTGGACCGCTATGGCTCGGTCTACACGATGGCGACGTCGGGAGCGAAGGGTAACATCAGCCAGATCACCCAGATGGCGGGCATGCGTGGCCTGATGACCGACCCATCGGGCCGGATCATCGACCTGCCCATCCGGTCGAGCTTCCGCGAGTGCCTCACCGTGCTGGAGTACTTCATCTCCACGCACGGCGCTCGCAAGGGACTGGCGGACACCGCGCTGCGTACGGCTGACTCGGGTTACCTGACGCGGCGGCTCATCGACGTGGCGCAGGACGTCATCATCCTGGAAGACGACTGCGGCACCCGCATGGGCGTCTGGCTCGACCAGCCGGAAGCCGGCGTCCTGGAGTCCTTCAGCGAGCGCATCGTCGGGCGCCACTCGGCGATGGAGCTGGAAGACCCGGAGACGGGAGAGATCCTGGCGGCGTTCAACCAGGAGATCGACGACCGTATCGCGGCCCGCATCGAAGAGCTGAAGCTGGAACACGTCTACGTGCGCTCGGCACTGACGTGCCAGGCGAAGCGTGGCCTCTGCCAGTACTGCTACGGACGAAGTCCGGCGCGCGGCTCCATCGTGCAGATGGGCGAAGCGGTCGGCATTGTCGCGGCCCAGTCCATCGGCGAGCCGGGCACGCAGCTGACGATGCGTACGTTCCACACGGGCGGTGTGGCCAGCGGCGTCGACATCACGAGCGGTTTGCCCCGTGTTGAGGAGCTGTTCGAGGCGCGCGTGCCCAAGGGCCAGGCGCTAATCTCCGAGATCGACGGTACGGTCGAGGTCGTCCGCGAGAACGACTCGCGTCGCATCCGCGTGAAGAGCGTGGAACTATACAGCGACGAGTACGACATTCCCGATGGCGCGAAGCTTCAGGTGAAGAAGGACGACATCATCGAGCAGGGTACGGTGCTCGCTCGCACGCAGGCCGCACTCACAGCGGCGAAGGCCGCGACCGCGGAAGCCCCCGAGGAGAAGCCGAAGAAATCGCGCTCGAAGAAGAAGGTCGAGGAAGCGCCCGCCACGTACGAGGGCGACGTAGTGGCCCGCATCGGCGGCCGAGTATCGATCACCGGCAGCCGCCTGATGATCGTCTACGAAGAGAAGGAAGAGCGCGAATACCAGGTGCCAGCGGCGGCGCGGCTGCGCGTGGAGAACGGCGAGGCCGTGCACGCGGGGCAGCAACTGACCGAAGGCTCCCTGAACCCGCAGGACATCCTGCGGATTATGGGCCCGGAGGCCGTCCAGCTGTACCTGGTGGAGGAAGTGCAGAAGGTCTACCGCTCGCAGGGTGTGACGATCAACGACAAGCACATCGAGGTGATCGTGCGGCAAATGCTGCGCAAGGTCCGCGTGGACCAGCCCGGCGACTGCAACCTGCTTCCGAACGACATCGTGGACCGCTTCGAATACGACGAGATTAACGCCCGCGTCCTATCCGAGGGCGGCGAGCCGGCGACGGCGGTGCCCGTGCTGCTGGGTGTCACGAAGGCCTCGCTCAGCACGAGCAGCTTCCTTGCGGCGGCATCGTTCCAGGAGACGACGCGCGTACTGACGGAAGCGGCGATAAGCGGGCAGACCGACAGGCTGCTCGGCCTCAAGGAGAACGTGATCATCGGCAAGCTCATCC
>JACRBR010000046.1 GCA_016213125.1 Chloroflexota bacterium
CGACGATGCCGAGCGTGCGGCCGCGGCGGCGCAGCTCCCGCGCAAGCGTGCCCGAAAGCGTGCTCTTGCCGGCGCCGGCCGAGCCCGTGAGGCCGACGGTGTGCGCGCGCCCCGACTTCGGGTAGAGCTGCGCGAGGGCGCGCCGCCCTTCGGGGGCATCGTTTTCGATGAGGGTCAGGAGCCGTGAGAGCGCGCGCCGATTGCCCGCGAACAGCCGCTCGACGAGCTCCTCCACCGTGGGCACGGGGGTCAGGTCGCGCGGACCGGGCGCGAGGCGGCCCAGTCGCGGACGAACTTGATGATGTCTTCGGTGGAGGTGCCCGGGCCGAAGACGGCCTGGAACCCCAGCTTCTTCAGCGGCTCGATGTCGGCGTCGGGGATGATACCGCCGGCAAACAGGAGCACCTCGTCGGGGTTGATCTCGCGGTCGCGGAGCGCCTTCACGACGCGGGGGAACAGCTCCATGTGCGCGCCGGAGAGGATGCTGAGGCCGATGACGTCGACGTCTTCCTGCAGCGCCGCTTCGGCGATCATCTCGGGGGTCTGGCGGATGCCGGTGTAGATGACCTCCATGCCGGCGTCGCGCAGGGCGCGCGCAACCACCTTTGCCCCACGGTCGTGGCCATCGAGGCCGGGCTTGGCGACGAGCACGCGGATCTTGTCATCAGGCATGGCGTGGGGAGTATACGTAGGGAGGAGGGAACAGGGAATAGCCGACAGGCGGCAGGGGATAGGGTTCCAGATCAGTCGTGCTGGATCAGGATCAGCGGGACGCCGTTGGTAGCGGCCCTCGACACGCGGGCGATCCGGGTGCCGGGGTCGCGGCCGGCCGTGGGGTCCGTGACTTCGACGCCCTTCACCCGCAGGTCCCGGACCGCTTCGTCGATGTTGTCGACGGTGATGGCGACCGCGTGCATGCCCTGCCCGCGGTCGGCCATGGCGGCGGCAATGTCTGACGCTTCGGCGGGCTGTGTGAGCGCGATGTAGGCGTTGCCGGCGGGGATCCTCGCGACGCGCCCTTCGCCCGGCAGGTCGTGGGTCTGCGTCACGGGCAGGTTAAGCGTGGAGGCCCACCTCATCACGGTCCCGATGAGGTCGGGCGTGGTGACCGAGATGTGGTCCAGACCGGTGGCGGTGAAGGCGCGCTGCTGGGGCGCGTTGTCGACCGCGCCGCGCTGGGGCTGCCGCGCATCGGCCTCGAACGACTGCGGCGTGTGTTCGATGAGCAGCGTCGCGACGCCGTGGGTGGCGGGCCCCTTCACCGTGGCGACGAGCGTGCCGGGTTTGATCCCCGGGCGTGGCCCCGAAGTCTCGACACCAGCGGCGGTCAGCCGGGCGCACATCTTCTCGATGCTATCGACGCCCCACGCCAGCCCGAAGAAGCGATCGGCCTTGCCGATTCCCTCGCGGGACTGCGCCGAGCCGCCGCTGATCTCGATGGTGATATCGGCGAGGCGATAAAAGAGGATCCGCGTGTTCCGGTCGGGAAACGTGCGGTCCAGCGCGAGCCGCACGCCGAGCACGTCGCTCCACACGCGGCGCGCGGCTTCCATGTCCGCGGAGAGAATGACGGCGTGGTCCATGCGACGGACGCAGGCCTCGTCATCGACCGGCGCCGCGACGGCCAGCGCTTCAGGCGGCGCGAGGTGCTGGATGAAGAACAGGCGGACCCCGTTGGTGCCCTTGGGCGCGACCATGGCGTTGCGCCACGCCCGCTCGGCCCCCGTGGCAAGATCGATGCCGTGACCATCGGCGGGATCCATCACCTCGAGGCCGTTCTCTCGCATCTCGTTGACCGTGCTCCGTATGTCCGGCGTGCCGAGGGCGAGCGCGTAGAGGCCCTCCCCGCGCTGTTCGAGGAAGCGCTGCAGCTCGCCGGACCACCGCTTGTCGCCCTGCGCCCCGGACAGGGCCAGCAGCTCGACGTAGGTGTTGTCGATGCGAAAGAGGGTGTTGCGTGTCCCGTACTTCGGGTGCTCGCCGCGCCAGGACGGCGCGCGGCCGAGGACGTTCGTGTAGTCCTCGGTGGCGGCGTCGAGGTCGTAGACGGCGATGACGACGTGGTCGAGCGTCAGCGCTGGCATCAGCCTGCCCCTCGATCAGAGTCGCCGAAGGAGACCGGATGCAGGGCGCCGTACTCGTCCAGGGGCTGGCACAACTCGATGAGCGCGCCGTCCATGGCAGACGGGTGCAGGAAGCAGATGCGCCCGGCGATCCCGATGCGCGTCTGCTGGTCAATCATCTCCACGCCCTTGAACTTGAGCGCGGTCAGGTCCCGCTCGACGTCGTCCGACTGGAAGCAGATATGGTGCAGCCCCTCCCCCTTGCGCTCGAGGTAGCGGGCGATGCCGTTATCGGTGACGACCGGCTCGAGCAGCTCGACTTCGCTGTCGCCGAGCGTGAGGAGCGCGGCCTTGACGCCCTGCTCCTCGATGGCCTGAAGCTTGTGGAGCGGCAGGCCGAGGATGTCGCGCCAGAAGCGCATGGAGGCGTCGATATCGCGGACGACGACGCCTACGTGGTGGACCTTTGTCAGCATGCGGCGGGATTGTAGCGAACGAGGAGCTAGGGAGTAGGGCCGCGCATCAGGTGCGGCAGGCGCCCGCCTGCCGCTACCAGACGCATCGATGCCTGTGCCTCCGGGCCGCCGCGGATCTCGTGAGTCTGTGCCGGCGCGGATCCGCGGGGGCTGGCCGTTGCCCACTACGCCGCGCGCGCCAACATCCCGGATCGCACGCGGCTCGGGTTGGCTCGGCAATCCCTTCCCTGGGCGCGCGCGGCCCGCCGCGGCATTATAGTTCTCCCCCGATGAGGCGGTGATGTCGGAGGACGACATCCTCGCCCTGTCCCCCGTGCCCCGTGTCATCTTCTACCAGTGATTCGTCGCTTCGCCGCCAGTCTGCCTGCGTCCCCCGCGTATCACGGGAGCTTCGAGACGCGGCCAATCAGTGGGTCAGCCCTTGGCCTTCAGCGTTGACGCGAACTCGGCGATGGCGGGCAGGTGCTCCTTGTAGTGGCCTGTCCCGCTCGTTTCGATCAGCCGGTTCACCGTCTTGCCTTCGCCGTAGCGATCGTCGGCGATCGCCTGCGCGGCACGGACAAAGTTGGCGAAAGACTGCTTGAGGTCGGCGACGACCGTTACCGCGCTCTGCGCGGTCATGGCCGAGGCGAAGCGCGCGTTCCATGCGTCGGAGTCGCTGTAATCGACGCCCTCCGCGGTCGGCCTCTCGCCTCGGGCCATGCGCTCCAGCGCCTCCGTCATCAAGTGCTGCCAGCCGGCGATGTGCGCGACGATGTCCTTGACCGCCCATGTGCCGTAGAAGACGGTGTTCATCGCGCGCTCGTCGAGCCCCTCGAGGGCCGTCGTTAGTGCGGCGAAGCCTCCCTGCAGCTGCTTCAGCGTCGTTTGCTTGTCCACGGTGACCTCCTGCGCTGGCTGGGCCCGGCAACCGGCGCCCCTTACGACTCTAGAGCCCGCGTTCGCCGATTGTGGGGTGCGCGAGCCACGCCTCCCCTTCGCGAGCGGTGAGGATGATTCTAGCGCGAGACGCGAGGTGGTCAACCGTCAGGCTGCGTGTTCGTGATCGTGGTCGTCGTCCGGCTGCCGCGCCATGTCAACGTCGAGGTCACGGAGCACGTTGGTGGCGTAGAGGTCGAGGAATGCATCGACGATGGCGGGGTCGAAGTGGGTGCCGCTGAGGTGGCGGATCTCGACGGTCAGGCGCAGGGCCTCGCCATCGCCGATCTGCAGGCCGCGGAAGATGTGGTTCTCATTGGCTCCGTGCAC
>JACRBR010000041.1 GCA_016213125.1 Chloroflexota bacterium
AGCGTGCCCACTTCATATCGACGTCGTCGTGGCACTGCTGGCACTGCATGGAACTGCCAAGTCTGGGGGAGAGTGAGGCCCAGTGGGCGGCGTTATCTTCGCGGACCAGTCCAATGAGGGGTACCGAAACCTGAGCCGTCGCGCAGCGGACAAGGGCGAAGCCCGCGACGACCAGGATCAGCAGGGAGCCGGCCCGCGAGAGATGCTTCATGGCGGCCCCTCCACCGATGTCTGCGAGGGGCTTCTGGCGGCCGGCGCGCGCCTTCGAGGCCTGTGTTCCTGCTGGCCAACGATGCAGTCGATGATCTCACTCGCCGTCGCCTGAATGATCTCGTGGCGCTGGTACACCTCGGCGGTGTTTGCCTCCGGCCCGACGACGATGGTCAGGGCAGGAGCGGCGTCCAGGAGACAGTCCTTAACGTCGCCGGTGGCCGGCTGGTCCTCGAGCACGATTGCATCGGGCGCAATCCGGGCGAGTTCCTCCGCGGTCATGTCGGCGACGGGCAAGACCGTCACCTCCAACCGGGCATCGTCCACAAGGGCGCGGGCGATCGCCTCACCAAACAAGCGATTTTGGAACAAGACCACGACGTGAGGCCGATGCATTTGGAGCCTCCGCGGGCGCGCCACTGGTGGACGATCGGGAGCGCCCACGACTATTGTCTGACGCACCACACCGATTCACACGGCCGTTGTGATAGATGCCGCGGAAGGCCGTTCGATGGAGGAGAAGACGTGCGCAAACCGCCGATCACGGTTCCGGGTGTATCCGGCGGTATAGGGAGCCGGGGGCGCGGCGCCCGGCGCTACTCGCGCGGCGGCAAAGGCACGAGCCCGGCGCGCATGGCATAGGCGGCCGCCTGGACGCGGTTCTGGAGATGCAGCTTCTCCAGGATGTTGTGCAGGTGGTTTTTCACGGTGCCCTCGACGACGCAGAGCTTGAGGCCGATCTCGGCGTTGCTCATGCCTTCGGCGACGAGCTGGAGCACCTCGCGTTCTCGCGATGTCAGCTCGGGGCCGTGCGGCTGTTTTTCTTCGTCGCGCGGGTGACGGCGGAACTCTCCCAGAAGCTTGGAAGCGATGGCCGGTGAGAGCGGCGCCTCGTTTGCGACGACGCTTCGCAGCATCTGGATAAGCTCGTCGGGCCGCAGGTTCTTCAGCAGGTAGCCCTCCGCGCCCGCCTTGATCGCTTCGAACAGGTCGTCATCCTCGTCCGAGACGGTGAGGATGACGATCTTGACGTCCGGATGTTCAGCCTTGATCAAGCGAGTGGCCTCGATGCCGTCGCATTCGGGCATGTGGATATCCATGAGGACGACGTCAGGGCGGTACGCCTTCACCTTGTTGGCGGCCTCGTTGCCGTTCCCGGCCTCGCTTACGATTTCAATGTCCTCCTCCGCCTCGAGCAGGGCACGCACGCCCTTGCGGAACAGGATCTGATCGTCAACCAGCAGCACCTTCATACGCGACATGGCGACCTCCTCCTTCGTTGAGTGGCAGTAGCACGATGATGCGGGTGCCGTTTCCGGGCGAGGATTCGACGCCAAACGTCCCACCCGCGCGCTCCACGCGTTCCTTCATCGAGCGCAGGCCGAAGCTGCGCCCCTCATCGCGATCCACGCGCGACGAGTCGAATCCGCGGCCATCATCCTCGATGACGACGCGGAGCTGGGCACCCTCGTTATCGACGCGAACAGCAGCGGTCGTGGCTTCGGCGTGCTTGCGCACGTTGGTCAGGGCCTCCTGCACAACGCGAAGCAGCTGGATCTCCGCGTCGGGCGCGAGGCCGCCATTGACCACGGCGGGCCCGTACAGCCGGGCGTCGACCCCCGACTGCCGGCTGAACTTCTGCAGGTACTGGCGCAACCCACCGAGGATGCCTCCTGCGGGCGCCACGGTCTCGCGCAGGCCAAGAATCGCCTCCCGCACATCGACATACGCCTCGTGGGCCAGATCCTGCATCTCCTGGACCTCCTCGGCGGCCCGCGCGACATCGCCGGACTCGAGGCGTTTGCGCGTGGTGGCGGCCTTGAGATGGAGATAGCCGAGCACCTGAGCCAGGGTATCGTGCATCTCGCGTGCGAGGTGATCGCGCTCCTCCAAGACCGCCACCTGCCGTTCACGGTCGCGCAAGCGGGAGTTGTGAATGGCGATGGCGGCCATATCGGCGAGGCCCGCCAGGAGGCGCCGATCGTCCTCGGTGAAGTTCCCATCGACATCGTGCGCGACGCAAAGTTCGCCCACGACGGTGTTTCCGACGATCAAGTGGGAGCGGAGGCACTGGGTGCCGTTTTGGCTCATGTGTGTCGCGCAGGCTGGCTCCGAGCCACCGATGAGCGGCACACGGGTGGGAGACGAGCCGATGCTCGTGCCGTTCCCGGCGACCTCGAACAGCACGCTGGTGTCGCCCGCGGTCTGGGCGAGGACCAGGCTGCCGTCCGTCTCGTTCGCGAGGCAGAGTGCAGCGGCCCTGGCGCCGACCAGGGTGCAGGCATCGGCCGTGACCTGCTGTAGCACGCGGGTCAGGTCCTGTGCGGAGACGATTTCCAGTCCGACATCGTAGAGAGCGCGCGTGCGGCGTTCTCGGCGCTGCACGTCTTCCAAGAGAAGACAGCGTTCGAGTGCCTGGGTGGCATGCGTCGCAAGGCCGTCCATCAGACGGGTGGCGCTGGTCTGGGCTTCGGCCTTTCCCGCGGCGAACAGAGAGTAGAGAGCACCGACCTTGTCCAGCGGTGCGGTCAGCAGGAGGCCCGACCTTCCGTCTTTGAGGGTGATGACTTCCGGACTACCGCGGGACAGCGAGTTGGGGCGATCGCGCACCAGGGCCTCAAGATCGGGTATCCACTCGCCGGTGCCTTTCCAGGTGCGTGAGGCACGGCGCTCGACCACCATGCCAATGGCCAGGGCGTCGAGAACGGTGCCAGCTGTATCGAGCGTATGGGTCATGATCGCGTCGTCGGAGAACTGGCCCATGAGGCGGCTGCCGAGGTCGTTAAGGGCGTGAAGCTCCCGGGCGCGCGCATCGCTTGCCTGCTGACTGCGGTCGACCCAGCCGAACACGATAGTTGCGAAGAGGAAAGCGCCCAGCGCGAGGGCGATGATGAAGCCGATCGCGGCTGGCCAGAACTCGAGCACGTTTCCCAGCAGCGTGTGAACGGTGAGGACGAGGAAGACGACGAACGCGACGGGAAGCGCGATTGCGATCCATCTGAGGCTATTCACGCTCATGTGCACCGTTCCTGCTCGGCGACTACCGCCGTTCCAGGAGACCCTCGGCGGTAGCCATCACCAGCCTATCCCTTGATCGGCTTCTGATCGCAGGGCATTAATCCCGCTCCGGACGGCCATATGTACCTTTTTTCACATGACGGGGGAATGGATCGCCCGGGCGGGGCGGCCTTCCCCTGTGCCCAACATGTCACGCCGGGTACTGCCAAGGGTTGCGGGCGCGGCGCGAAGATGACGGTGTGGGGATTCTCGAAGGGAGGGTGCCATGGACACACGACCCGCAGTGCCACCGCGAATGGGTTTAGGCTGGCTCGGGCCCGTGGCCGCGGGCGCGGCCCTTGTGGCGGTGGCGTTCTTTGCCGCCTCATACCTCTCCCGTCCGGACGAGGCTGCCGACCCGACCGCCAGGCTGATCGCCGACTTGGAGGACCAGGTCCGCGCCGATCCGCAGAACACGGACCTCCGGGTCGTGGTGGCCGAGGCGTACCTGGAGGCCGGCCGCGCCGAGGACGCGTTGGCGCAATACGACGAAGCGCTGCGCCTTGATCCCGAGCGCGAGGACGGCCTGTACGGGTTGGGCCTGACCTATCGGGAGCTGGGGCAGCCGGACCAGGCGGCGGCAGCCTTCCAGGCGATTATCGAGGCGAACAAGGACAACCCGAACGAGGCGCTCAACCGCCGGCTGCAGGGAGCCCACTTCTACCAGGGGCTTATCCTTCGAGATGCCGGCCGTTACGAAGATGCGATTAACGAGCTGCGGCTCGCCCTAGGGCTAAACCGCTCGGACGCCGACACGCTGTTCGAGCTGGGCAAGACGTTCGCATTGAACGGGAATACCGACGACGCGATCGCCGCGTTCGACGTCACGCTGGCCTACGTACCCGACTATCGCGAGGCCTACGTCGAACTGGAGAAGATCGCGACAGCGAGCGGCGACCAGCCGCGTGCGGCGTTCGCCCGCGCGATGCTGCTGGTACTGGATGGCAAGGAAGAGGAGGCGATTCCTGTCCTGAAGCAGGCCGCTGAACAGGCCGAAAGCGCCCGGTACTGGTGGGGGCTGGGGTATGCGCAGGAACGGTCCGGAGACGAGGCCGGCGCGATTGCGGCATACCGGCGCGCGGTAGAGCTGAACCCCGGCGAACTTCTGGCAGCCGAGTCGCTTCGGAGGCTGCAGGCGGGAGGTGAGCCATGACACTCGTGCTTCAACCCGAGGGAGGGCGCCGGGACCGCAGGCGCAATCTCATGGTCGCCCTGATCCTACTCGTAGTGTTTCTTTTCGCGCTGGCGGTGTTCCTGCTGCTGATTCAAGGTGGCAAGGCACCGCGCGCCGGGCTGCCGAGGGTGCTTGGCGATGATGCAGGCAAAGCACGCTTCGACCGGGCCGTTTCGCCGGTTTCGCGCCCGATCGCCGTGGCCGTGAGCCCGGACGGGCGCCGCATGTATGTCGCCGAGAGCGCCGGCGCATACGCAGTACAGGTGTTCGAGACTAAGGGCTCGCCGATCGCGGCGATGAGCCCGCCACATACGACCGAGACCACGCGGCAGCCCATGGGCGTCGCTGTGGGCACGGACGGCACGGTGTACGTCACGGACCGCAGACTGCGGCAGATCATGATGTTCGAGGCGGACGGGACGTACCGCGACGTCCTGCGGCCGGCCGGCATCGATTCGTGGGCGCCGCTGGCGATCACGGTCGACCGCGACGGGCTGATCTACGTGGCGGAAGCCCTGGACCTGCCTGAGTTGCAGCGACACCGAATCTATGTGCTGCAGCCGGATGGCGTCGTCGTGAGGCAGTTCGGGCAGAAGGGTGACGCCTCGAGCGACCTGATGTTCCCAAGTTCGCTGGCTGTCGATGGCCTGGGGCGAATCTGGGTCGGCGACATGACGGGTGTCAAGGTGTTCGGCCCGGACGGCGTGTTCAAGTTCCGGCTCCGGACCGAGGGAGAGGGCGCGGTGGCGCTTCCTGGCGGCATGGCCGTCCGGAACAACGAGGTGTACATCAGCGACTCCATCAACCACCGCGTGGTGATTTATGACGCGTCGCAGGATGCCGTGGTCCCGGCCGGGGGTTTTGGCACGCTGGGGGACGGGAAGGGCCAGTTCAGGTACCCGGCAGGCATAGCCATTTCGGACAGTCGGATCTATATCGCGGACCGTGAGAACGGGCGCATCGACATATGGACTCCATAGCGAAGCGGCGGAGAATGAGTACGCAAGGGCCAACGTAATCCCAGCCCTTCGAGTCCGAACCAGGAAGGAGGTGAGAGGAATGAAGCGGTTCAAATTGCTGGGGGTAATCGCCCTCGGAGCGGTCATTGTTGGTGCCGGCCTGGTGACATGGGCCACGCCGGCGCAAGCGAACGGAGGACCGCATGGTAACTTCACCCTGACGACGAGCTCCTGTGCGGGCTGTCACAGGGCGCACACAGCGATCGGTCCAGACCTGTTGAAGTCGGAGACCGTGTACGGCCTGTGCACGACCTGCCATGCAGGCGTCGCCCAGACGGACGTGGTGCACGGCCAGCAGGTAGGGACAGGGAAGACGCTGAACGGCGGGGGCTTCGAACAGGTGAGGGGCGGGGCAGTGTCCTCGTCGCACACGGTCGAGGACCTGCCGGTGAATGGCACACCCGCCACTGGGGCAGGCACTGCCTGGGGTAGCCAGGATGGGGTAGGCGACGGAGGCGTCGGGGTGCAGGGCACCCTGGAATGCACCAGCTGCCACAACCCACACGGTAGCACCAACTACCGGATCCTGCGCGATGCCAGCACAACGGCGAAGTGGGTCCCCAATGACCCCGATCTGTTGAGCTGGGTCAGCTACCAGGTACTGGCAACTCGTGACGATGCGCCGAACTACGCGTTCGACGTGACCACCCAGGCCGATTGCCCGGTCATCCCTTCGACAGGGACGACGCCGACACCGACGCCGGGACCGGGAACAAAGTGCATGTCTCGCTTTACGTCGGGCGTGCAGAGCGTGACGGGGCAACCGTCAATCATCGACCCGTTAAAGGGCATGAACGCGTTCTGCGCAACGTGCCACAAGTCGTACCTGACGATGTCGGGAGGTCCGGGGTTCAACTCGTTGAACACGCCGGAGGCTACCGTCGGACCGGGTACGCCGACGCGGATCCCGTCTGTCATCTATCCAGGAACGCAGGATGCGCTGGATGGACACGGAGAGGTAGCGCGCTACCGCCACTCCGTGGGACGGACCAAGGGCTCGCCACCCAAGCAGCCACTGCGGTTCGCTGCACGGGGTAACGACCCGAACCCGCCCGGTACGCTGCAGTACGACGCCATGGGCTGTCTGACGTGCCACTTCGCGCACGGAACCAACGCGGCAGCGACACCGGCCGCCGGTGACACGATCATGCCGGGTCCCGCCGCGGACAGCGCCCTGCTGTTCTACGATAACCGGGGTGTGTGCATCAGTTGTCACCAAACCGTGGGCGTGCCCGCTACGGTAACGCCGGCTCCGACGAATACGTCGGTACCACCGACGAATACGCCGACGGCAACGCCTGTGCCATGACCGAGGGACACCCAGGGAGCAGTAGCCGGCTGCTCCCGGGGTTATCTCTCGGACCTTTCCCTCCCAACCCCAGAGCCCTGTCACATGTCGCTTCGAGGCCCCGCCGGAAGGTGGTATCCGGGCTTTGCCGTCGGCGGGCTCGGCTAGACCGAAGAGCAGGTACAGGCTGACCACAGGGCACATGCAAGGACTGATCCTTTGGCCGTCCATCGAACGGTCCATTTGAACGATCATGGAATGAGAGAGAGCGTATTGGATCGGTGATTGTGTTGAACGCGCCTACGCTCCGCTGGCTCCGCGATGTCGCGATCGCCATCGTCGTCATGACGGCAGGCCTGATCGCGCTAGGAACGATCACGAACCAGGCATACGCGGGGCTCCCTCTGGCGGATTCCGGTCCGCGGTCACCGAGCACGCAGGCCGCCACGGAGGAAAGCCCCCATGGCGCTCAGCCTGTCTGCGCATCGTGCCACCGGGGACATACCGCGCCCGAGGGGTCGTTGCTGCTGGCCGGATCTGCGGGCATCGCGGTATGCACGCGCTGCCACAACGCCTGGGGGGAAGACGCGGTATCGACGCACAGCAACGTGGACTACCCGTCGGCTACGCAACCAGCGTTCACGCTTTCGTGCGCACTGTGCCACGATCCGCATGGCGATCCCGAGAACGGCAGCGAGGCGATGCTTCGAACGAGTATCGGCGGGTTCGCCGTCAACTTCGCGCGCAGCGAGGGCGAGGACTCGTTCGACGATGGCCTTGACGATGGCGTGCACGACAGCATCTGCGTCGTTTGCCACACGACGACCTCACACAACAACGCGTTTAGTACTGAGCTGAGGGGCCAAGGCCACGATCCTGTCGGCGGAGATTGCATGTCCTGTCACGAGCATGGGAACGATCCACTCGTACGCTCTGGCTTCATGCCTGGGGGATCATCCGGTCCGGGACTCGTAGCCCCGCAGGACACCGCAACACCGACCGCCACAGAGACGGCGACGCCTGTGGCGCCCACACCCACGGAGACGCCGATCCCAACGGATACGCCGACGATGGAACCGACAGCGACGACGGCGCCGACCGAGACACCGGTGCCGCCGTCAGAGACACCGACCCCGACCGCCACGCCGACGCCATGATGGACGTCGGGAACCGAACGGAGGTTGCGCCATGATTCACTGGGGAGCCATCGGAGTGCTGCTGATCCTCGCCTTTGGACTGAACCTGCCGCTGGGCGCGTGGCGGAAAACGCAGCGCAGGTTCTCACCGGCGTGGTTCCTGGGTATCCACGCGAGCATCCCCGTACTGTTCCTGGCGAGGTTCGAGTTCGACATCACGTACTGGGTGATTCCGCTCGAAATCGCGCTCGTCGTTGCCGGCCAGGTGGCCGGAAGCCGGCTGCGCGGCACTTCGCGCATGTTCGAGCAGGGCACCGAAGTAGCGGTCGGGGCTGACTCCTGAGCGACACGACGCGTGCTCTTGCACCAGGGACAACGCGACCGGATGTTAGACTCCAACCGTGAATACATCATGGCCCGCCCTCGCGCCGCAACGCCGTGACCGTCCGTGACGCGCTGCGACGGTGACCACGGGCCGCTGGGCCCGCCGCCGACGGCCTTCAGGTTTCCGGAACGCGGGCGGGGGTTCCGCCGCTTCGGACGGGCACTGCCGTTCGTCAGCATCCTTGCGGTGCTCGTCGTCCTCTTTGCCATCGCCAATATCGGCAAGGATCTGTACGCCGATCTCCTCTGGTTCGATAGCGTCGGCTATCGGTCCGTCTACACGACCCGCCTCGTGACACGCATCTGGCTGTTCTTCGCGGGGGCCGGCGCCTTCCTGGCGCTCTCGGTCAGCAGCATCCTCATCGCGCGCCGGCTCGCGCCATCGGCCGACGATCCCGACTTCGAGGTGTCGTACGAGTTGCGGGAACTGCTGGCGGATCTGCAGTCGCCGGCGATGCAGCGCGTCGCACTTGGCGCAATGCTCGTAGTAGCGGGCCTCGCCGCCCTCATCTTTGGAGCGAGCGCGGCGGGGCACTGGGATGACGTGCTGCTCTACCGCCACGGACAAGACTTCGGCATCGAGGATCCGCAGTTTCACCAGGACCTGGGGTTCTACGTCTTCAAGCTGCCCATGTACGAGTTCGCGCTCAACTGGCTGCTCGGGGCGCTGGTGGTCACAACGATCGGCACGCTGGGCGTGTACGCGTTCCGGGCCGTCCTGTACGGCTTCAGGGTCGATGGTCCGCGGCCGATCGCGCGGCACATCTTCCGCATCGACGTGCCACGCGGGATCAAGGTCCACATCTCGGTGCTCCTCGTCGCGGGTCTGCTGGTCTTTATCGCGCGGTACTACCTCGGTACGTTCGCGCTGGTTTACTCCACGCAGGGCGTGGACCTGGGTGCGTTCTACACCGATATCCACGCGAACTTGCCGATTCTCTATGTGAAGATGGCAGTCACGGGGATTGTCGCGGTCCTCGTTGTCGCGGGCATCTTCCGCGCAGGGCTACTGCTACCGGTTGGGGCGGTCGGTGTGTGGATTGCCGTATCGATCGGCGGGGCGATCTACCCGGCGATCGTCCAGAACTTCATCGTCCAGCCGAACGAGGTCTCACGAGAGGAAACGTACGTCGCCCGCAACATCGAGGCGACGCGCTATGCATACGGGTTGGATGGCATAGAGGAGCGGCAATTCCCCGCGAGTCAGCAGGCGACCGAAGCAGAGGTAGCCGAGCACCAGGACACGATCGACAACGTCCGGTTGTGGGATCCCGAGCCCATGCGCGCCGGGCTGCTGCAGATCCAGACGATTCGGCCCCTCTTCGACTTCCTGGACGTTGACGTCGACCGCTACGACATCGGCGGCAAGCAGAAGCAGGTGATGCTCAGCGCGCGTGAACTCAACTCCAAGAAGCTGCCCATTGAGGCGCAGACGTGGGTGAACAGCCGATTGCAGTTCACCCACGGCTACGGCTATACGGTGGCGGCCGTCAACGAGGCACAGCCGGATGGCGGACCGAAGCTCATTGTGAGCGACATCCCCCTGCAGGGGCCGATCAAGACCGACCGGCCGGAGGTGTATTTCGGCGAGCAGTCCGACCACTACATCATCGTCGACGGCAACGAACCCGAGTTCACACCAGCGGGCGGTGACGAGAACGTACAGACAAAGTTCGAAGGTGAAGGCGGCGTCCGGCTGAACGGCATCGTCCGGAAGCTCGTGTACGCCTGGAAGTTCGGGGACCGGAACATCCTGATCTCCGGCGCGCTTAACGATGACAGCCGCCTGATCTACCGGCGCAACATTCAGCAGCGCATCCATGAGATCGCACCGTTCCTGCGACTGGACGCAGACCCCTACATCGTGATCGATGAGGGCAACATGTATTGGCTGCAGGATGCGTACACGACGACGGACCGCATCCCATACTCCCACCGCACGGGCGGGGTGAACTACATCCGCAACAGCGTGAAGGTGGTTGTCAACGCCTACTCCGGGGAGACGAACTTCTACGCCATGCAGCCGGACGAGCCCTTGCTCAAGGCGTACTCGGCGATCTTCCCGGATCTCTTCCAGCCACTGAGTGAGATGCCCGCAACGGTGCGCGAGCACATCCGGTATCCGGAGGACCTCTTTCGTCTGCAGACGGAGGTCTACCTGCGGTACCACATCCGCGATGCCCGGCAGTTCTACCAGAAAGAAGACCAGTGGGACGTCCCAACCGAGGTCTTCGGGAGCGGCGAACAGCTGGTCCGCCCCTACTACGTGATCGCGCGGATACCCGGCGAACCGAGCGAGGAATTCCTGCTCATACTGCCGTTCGTCCCGCTGAACCGCACCAATGCCATCGCCTGGCTGGCCGCGCGTTCCGATGGCGACAACTACGGCAAACTCGTGTCGTTCCGATTCCCATCGAGCGTGAGCGTACCGGGTCCAACGCAGGTGGAACGCCGCATCGACTCCGACGGGCGCGTCTCGCAGCAGCTCACGCTGTGGAACCAGTCGGGGTCGAGCGTATTCCGGGGCAACCTGCTGATGATCCCCATCGGTAGCGCGAATCTGTTCTTCGAACCGCTGTACCTTTCGGCGACGGGTGGCAGCGAACTACCGCAGCTCAAGCGGGTGGTGGTTGTCAATGGCGACGACATCGCGATGGAGCCGACACTGGCGCGCGCGCTGGATGTACTGTTCGGGCGCGCGGCGCCTTCGGGCCTGGACAGCAGCGGAGCAACGGCGGGCACGCCGAGCGCTACCCCCCTGGCCGGCACGCCGACCCCGGGAAGTACGTCCGCGTCCGCCCCGACCTCGGCGGCCACCAGCGCACCGGTGACTGGCGACGTCGCGTCTCTCGTCGCGCAGGCGCTGGAGTCGTACGAGCGAGCGCAGACTCTACTTCGCAACGGCGACTTCGCCGGCTACGGCGCGGAGATCGAGCGCTCGAAAGAGATTCTGGAGCAGCTGGAGCAGCTGGTCGGGACGCCCGTCGCCGGTCCTTGAGCTACCCAATCTGCTCCATCTATTTCACCTGTGGACGAAGGTCCGTTCCGGCGTCGAGCGACCCAGGCTGATAACCGAAAACTGAAGACTGTAAACTCCAACCAGATGCCCGGCGTAACGATCCCCTGCGGCAACGGCATGACGGACGGAGTGCGCGAGGCGCTCCGCGCCGTACTGCACGCTATCATCCCCTCCATGTTCAAGTCCCAGCAGCCCTGGGCCCTCATGGGCAGCACCGCCTCCGTCCTCCAGGGCATCCCCGACTACATCCCGCCCGACATCGACATCACCACCACGATGGAGGGTGCCTATATCATGGAGGGTGCCATCGGCCACATAGGCGCCGCCATCCGGCCCGTCAGTTTCAGCGTGCGCGAGCCTTACGCCAGCTACTTCGGTGTCTTCGAGGTCGGGGGCGTAAAGACCGAGGTCATGGGGGATCTCACCATCAAGTACCGCGATGGCGTCATCGACGTGAAGGACCACTGGTCCCGCTGGAGCGACAAGGTGCGCGTCCTCCACTTCGACAAGATGCACGTCCCCGTCATCCCCCTCGAATGGCAGCTAGTCGCCAACATGCTGCTGGAGCGTCCTGAGCGCACTACCGGCATCTCGCGGTTCTTGCTCGAACACGGCTTCGACCGCCCGTACCTCGACGCCCTGCTTGCTGACCGCCAGCTCGGCTCGCGCACCATCGCCGGCGTCCGGGAGGTGTTGCGCCTTGACTGATCGCACGTCAGCACCCGAGAGTGTAGAGCCCGACGTCTACACCGACGACTACTACCTCACGAACTGCCACGGCTACGAGGACTTCGTCATCAGCGGCGGCCGCAAAGTAGGCCCTCGCTTCGTCAAGGCACTGTCGCTCGCCGGCGAGCTGCGCGGCAAGCGCGTCCTTGACGTCGGCTGCGGGCGCGGTGAGCTGGTGATCCAGTCCGCCATGCGCGGCGCCGACGCCTGGGGCATCGACTACGCCCAGGCCGCCGTCGACATCGCCGAGAAGGCGCTCGACACGCTCGACGACCCGGCCCTCCGCGAGCGCACGCACGTCCGCCAGATGGACGTAAAGGCGCTTCAGTTTGACGACGCCTTCTTCGACGCCGTCTTCATGATGGACGTCGTCGAGCACCTCTACCCCCACGAGCTCTCCGCGGCGTTCGACGAGCTCCACCGCACCATCCGGCCGGGCGGCCTCCTCGTCATGCACACCTCGCCCAACAAGAACTTCGAGAGCGTCGTCTACCCGAACTACAGCCGCCGCATCAACCAGGCCGCGCTCAAGATCAGCGGCTGGCTCGGCATCCGCGATGGCCTCTTCAACGAGACCATGCTCCCGACCGGACGCGAGTTTCCCCACGATGCGTACGAGCGCGAGATGCACATCAACGAGCACTCCGCGCCCAAACTCCGCGCCGAAGTCGAGCGCCACGGTTTCCGTGTCCGCACGACGCAGTTCTGGGAGCCTCCGTCGAAGGGCGGTTACTTCAACTCGCGCCGTCTCAACTTCGAGCTGGCGGTCCTCGACTTCCTGCGCTTCCTCCGCCCGCTCAGCCAGTACCCGCCGCTCAACCGCCTTTTCTGCAACCACATCTGGATGACCGCGGAGCGCCTGCCATGAGCAACGAACTCACCGGCCGCAACGCCCTCGTCCTCGGGGTCGAACGCCCCGCCGGACGCAAAGCCGCCATCGCACTCGCCGAAGCCGGCGCCGATGTCGCCGTCGTCACCCTTACGGAGGAGACGCCGGCCGAATTCGCCGCCAACAGCACCGCCAACGAGTTCTGGGCGCTGGGCCGCAAGGGCATGGCCCTCACCACCGACGGCCGCGAGGGCACCGTGGCCGAGGCCATCGCGGACGCCACGGCCGAGCTCGGCCCCATCAGCATCCTCGTCTGGCACGCCACGCACTCCATCGCGAAGATCACCGGCCTGCGCTCCGACCCCGCCGTGATCGTCCTCCTCGCCGACGACGAGGCCGTCGCCGGCAACCGCGCTCTCCTCGACTGGACCCGAGACCTCGCCGACGCCGGCCTCCGCGCCAACGCCCTCATCGCCACCCCCGCCCTCGCCGAAGCCATCGGCCCCGTCCTCAAGCTGCACCACCCTCCGCAGCCCCTCGATCTCCTTCAGTTGGTCGTGTACCTGGCGTCCGACGCAAGCGCCGCCATCGAAGGCGCCGCCGTCGTTGCAACCGCTCCGTAGCGCGGGCGTTACAGCCCGCTACATCCACCACAAAGAGGATCCAGTGAGGAGTGCACGTACCCGTACGCACAGGTCTTCAGACCTGTCCTGCGTCGTTTCATGATCACGTTGCTGTTCAAGCAAGTAGGCGCGGCATTTACACGTTCGCCGTCACACTCTCGAGCGCCCGCGAGAGTCCCGTTTCATACGCGGCTTCCGCTTCGCGCAGCGACACGTCGATGGTCACATAGTGAGGCGAGATCTTGATCCTAGAGCCGCCAGTCGTTCCGAGCTCGAGGACTCCGACCCCGGCCTTCTCGGCGACCTCCAGGAAAGCTTCCGCATCCTTGTCCACGTACGAGATCAAGACGGTTGATTGCATCTCGCCGAACCAGTTGACATCATCCCGCTCACCCTGATCAGCCACGGAGGCTCCCACACCGCCTGCAATGCACGACTCACCCACCGCGACCGCAAGTCCACCAACGCCAACGTCATGGGCGCTTGCCAGCAAGTTGCGCTCGATAGCACGTGCAAGAAACGTCTGAAGGCGGGCCTCCGCGCTAACGTCGATGTCCGGTTTGCCCGCCACAAGCGCTTCCTTGCGGCAGGTGTACTGAGATCCAGCGAGTGCCGCGCTATACCGCCAACTCTCCCAGTTGTCCCGCATGCCGTAGACGATCGCTACCTCGAGATCGGCCTGAGGAAACCCCATCGGCACCACGCGATCGACATCCTCGATCAACCCCACCATCCCCACCACAGGCGTCGGCCAGATCGCCTCGCCGTTCGTCTCGTTGTACAGGCTCACGTTCCCGCTGATCACCGGGATCCCCAGCGCCTTCGCCGCGTCCGCCATCCCCCGGATCGCTTCCTTTAGCTGGAAGTACACCTCGGGTTTTTCCGGGTTCCCGAAGTTCAGGCAGTTCGTCATCCCGATCGGCCGGGCCCCCGTGCACGCCACGTTGCGCGCCGCCTCAGCCACCGCGATCGCCCCGCCAACGTAGGGATCGAGGTACGTGTACGCCGCGTTCCCGTCCGTCGCGATCGCCAGCGCCTTCTTCGTGCCCTTGATCCGGATCACTGCCGCGTCGCTCCCCGGCCCCACCACCGTGTTCGTGCCTACCTGATGGTCGTACTGCCGCCACACCAGCCGCTTCGAAGCGATCTCCGGCGACGCCAGCAGCTCGAGCAGCGTGTCGCTCGCGATCGTCGCGCGCTCACTTCCGTTATAGGCATCCTGCCCAACGTCGGGCAGCGTCGTGAGATCGACCTGCTGCAACTCCGTCAGCCACTCCGGCTTCACAGCATCCCGCACGTAGGTTGGCGCCTCCGTCAGCAGCTTCGCCGGGATCGCAGCGACCTCCACCGGCCCGTCGTGGATCCGCACCACGCCGTCATCCGTCACCACGCCGATTGTCGCGCAGTGCAGCTCCCAGCGCTCGAACAGCTTTCGCACGTCCGGCTCATGTTCGGGCCTCACGATGACCAGCATTCGCTCCTGCGACTCGCTGAGCATCACCTCGTACGGCGTCATGCCCGCTTCGCGCCGTGGCACCTTCGCCACGTCGATGATCAGGCCCGTCTCCGCCTTCGCCGCGCACTCGACCGTGCTGCTCGTCAGCCCCGCCGCCCCCAGGTCCTGCAGGCCCACCACCCACCCGTGGTGCTCCTCCGTCAACTGCAGGCACGCCTCCATCAGCAGCTTCTCCAGGAACGGGTTCCCCACCTGCACCGCCGGGCGCCGCTCCTCCGACGATTCGTCGAGCTGGACGCTCGCGAACGTCGCGCCGTGGATGCCGTCGCGTCCGGTATCCGCGCCCACCAGCAGTAGCAGATTCCCAGGCCCGTCGGCCCGAGCCTTCACCAGCTTGTCGATCTTCGCCACGCCCACGCACATCGCGTTCACCAGCGGATTCCCGCTGTACGACGGCGAGAACGACACCTCGCCGCCCACGGTCGGGATCCCCAGGCAGTTCCCGTACCCGCCGATCCCCGCCACCACGCCATTGACCAGGTGCCGGTTCCGCGCCGCGACCTCGGCCGTCGTCTCCGGCAGATACGCACGCAGCGGCACGCCCGGCACGGGATGCCGCGGCTCCGTCGGCTGCAACGGCCCGAATCGCAGCGAGTCGAGCAGTGCCACCGGCCGCGCGCCCATCGCGAAGATGTCGCGCACGATGCCACCGACGCCCGTCGCCGCGCCCTCATACGGCTCGATCGCCGACGGGTGGTTGTGCGACTCGATCTTGAACGCCACGCACAAGCCGTCGCCGATGTCGATGACCCCGGCGTTCTCTTCGCCGACCTTGGTCAGCACGCCCGCGCCCTCGGAGGGAAACATCTTCAGTAGCGGCCGGCTGTTCTTGTACCCGCAGTGCTCGGACCACATTGCCCCGAACATGCCCAATTCGACCTCGTTCGGCTCGCGGTCCAGCAGCGAGACGATACGGTCGTACTCCTCGCGGGTGAGTGAGAGCTGGTCCAGGGTGCGCTGGTCTGGGGGCACGGGTCAGGATACCGGCCGGCGATGGTAGCTTCTAGCCTGATGCGGCTCGGCGCCCACGCCAGCTGTTTACCTACCGGAACGAGAACCGGATTTCACCCCCCATTGTGAAGTAGGTGAGGGCACACACGGCCGACGAGCGAGGGACAGCGAAGAAGATGGTCACACGGTCCCTGCCGCCCGTCCAGTACACGTCGAAGCTGTCTCCATCGTAGTCCTCGACGCTGTAGCGCTCGTTTTGGAGGGCCACACTGTCGCAGTCCTCCAGGGAAAAGAACATGGGCGCAAAGAAGGTTGGCAGCCAACCATCCTTCTCCGCTTCGACATCAAACGACGTCGTGAAGCTTGTCCGCTCGGAATCCAACAGGGTTAGCCTCAGGCTACCCGCCTTTGCGCTGGGATGCTCCCGCGCAATCGCGCCCTCGGCCAATGACGTATGGACGGTGTCCGCGCGAGAGAAGATGGACTGCAGCTGGACGGCATACAGCGCGACATACGCCACGAAGAACGGCAGTCCGATGACACCTGAAACGACCTCGTTTCCTGGCCGAGCATCTGCGCTGATACTGTAGGGGGGATACTCGTCGCGAAGAAGCGCCATGTAGGCGAACTGGCGAAGATACCAGCGCATCACACCGGCCGCGAACTTGTGGAGCCCGCGGGGGTAACTCCCCGTGAACAGGATCGCCCACCAGGCGATGAACGTGATGAAGAAGAACGCCAACTGGACGAAGTAGAAGACTATGTAGTTCGGGATGACCGTGATGAAGCGGACGAACAGGCGGAACCGCGATTGTCGCTCGGCGCGCGGTATGTCGAGGCTCAGTGCGTACTCACCCAGCTCCCACGAAAACGGGGGATACTCGTCGCGCAGCAGCGCCGCATATGCGAAAACGTTCGCCATCCAACGCAGTACACCCGCGTTGAAGTCGAAGAACGCCTTCGGATATCGCCCCGTAAAGAGGATGCCGAACCAGGCAATGACCGTCAGGATCTCCAACGGGATGAAGAGCAGGTAGGTGACGATCAATTGCGGGATGACCAGAATGAGCCGGAAGAACGAACTCAGCCGCGATAGTCGTACCGGGTACGCGACGTCAAACCGGACCGGATGCGGCATCTGCCGTGCATTCGGCGGCAGTTTTGAGGCGAAGTCTTGCATCCGCTAGTCGAGGCTGAACGGCGGGTACTGGTCGTGCATGAAGAACGCGTACGTCGTGGCCCGCAGCGACCACCGCTGCACGCCCACCACGAACTTGAACGCGCCCTCCGGGTACTTTCCGCCCACAAGCACCATGATCCCGCCATAGATCACCACAAAGCTCGCGATGAACCCCAGGATGCCGAGGATGATGAAGTGCGGGATCGCCAAAATCCATTTGTACAACGGCGCCCACCGCTGCAGGTTGTCGGGCGTGTCGATCTCTATCGTCACGGGATACTGGCCCGCGTCCATCGAAAACGGCGGGTAGTCGTCCCGAAGCAGGTCATAGTACGCCGTTGCGTTCGCCTGCCACCGCATGATCCCGTAATTGAAGTTGAACAACCCTTCCGGGTATTTCCCCGTAAACAGGATCGCGAAGAACGCGACAAGCGACAGCGCTCCCCACACATAGTTCAGCGCCCCGACGATGATTAGATGCGGGATCCCGAGGATCCATTTCACGAACGTCAGCTTCGACATCGACTCCGGGTACTGCACGTCGAACCGGACGGGAAACGAGGCGAGTTGACCTGCTGCCATCGTGGCTGCCATGGGAACCTCCTGCTCCTACGAATTCTGCGCCTACTCTGCGGCTTCCACCGTCCGCCTGTCAATAGGTGCGCGGCACATTCCGCGCTGGTAGAGTGCGCCGGTGCGGCTCCAGCGCAATGACATAATCCTTGTGGTCATCGGCGTCTTCCTGGGCGCCGCCGCCGCCGCCGGCTACGGCGCCTGGCGCGCGGTCAGCCGCGAGAGCATCTCCGCCACCGCCCGCTGGTCCGAGTTCGGCGAAGCCATCCTCTTCCCGGGCACCCTCATCGCCGTCGCCATCGCCGCCATGGTCTGGCTCGGCTGGAAGGCCAACATCGACGGATAAGGCCGGGCCCGCGCCCGCAGCCCGGCGCGGGCGCGCGGGGACACTCACACCAACACCAGCGGCACGCGCACCTCGTCGGGGTGCAGCCCTCCGTGAAACCCGATCATCGCGGTCTCCAATGGAAGCGAGACCGTGTACGAACGGAGCGCGATCCCGACGTAGTCGCCGAGGCGTCGCCGGGTTCCGTCCGACATACGGGCGGGCCCAAACAAGCACAAATCGTCCGCCTCGTCTGTGGTCAACAGCGCAAACTGCCCTGCGAACCGCTCCCGGAAGACGCGCTCGAACTCAGTGTGTTTCCCGGCTGCCGCGTGGAAGGCCGGCGTCCGCGGCTCGCACGACGGCGGCACGCGGAGGAGCCGCAACAACGGATCGCTCTCCCGAAGCTCCGTCTGCTGCCCCGGCGGCACGTCGATCTGCCCGTGATCCGCCGTGAGCACGATGCGGGCACGACCCCGCAGGCGCTCCGTGAGCATCTCGACGCGCGACCGTACGAGCTTCATCGCGCGCCGAACCCCCTTCGAATCGATCCCGTGCTCGTGTTCGGCTGTGTCGACGAATGGCGCGTACAGGTACGTCCACGTGGGCTCCGTCGCACGTTCGATGAATGCGCACGCAGCCTCCACGCCCGCCCGCAGCGATCCGTAGCCAAAGCTCGGCGCGTCACCGGATGAGTAGCGTGAGTACACGCTTCCATGGATGCGCTTCGGCATCACGCGGAGCTGTTGGCGCGTCATTCGCGGCCCCAGGGCCACGCCCGGGAAAGCCACGTCGGGCGTCACGCCATACGCCCGGGCGTCCTTTTTCGAGAAACGCTCTATGAACGGCAGGACCGTCGCCGTGAGCCCGTACGCGGGAAGATATGTCCACCAGCCCGGCACGCCGTGTTCCCCCGGCCACAGCCCCGTCGCGATGCTCGTCAGGGCTGGCGCTGTCGACGACGGAAACACCGACCGCAGTTCCATGACGGTGTGCGCCCGAAGGAACTCATCTGGCCCCTCGCGTTCGACGAGGTTCATGCCCAGCCCGTCGATCAAAACGAAGACGAGGTGTTCGTGCTCGCCGATGACCTCCGCGATTCGCCGCGCGTTCGGTCCCACCTCCTGCCCCTTGACGCCGCACAGCACTGCCAGCGCCCGTGCAAGGTCCACAGTGTTCGCGACGGCAGCGTCAGGCCGGATCAGCGAACCGTCTTCGAACGCCGCGAGGAGGCGCGGGACATCGCCCACACCGGTGGGGCTCACAACGGCGCGCCTTTGAGGCCCATCAGTCCCTTCAGCATCTGCACTTCGCCAAGGTGCTCTGACGTGTGGCCGATCGCGAAGAACGCGATCGTCTCCGCCTTCGACATCACGTCCACACCCTGATACACGCCGGTGAAGAACGGCAGCTTGATCTCCGCCGCCGCCTCTTCGTCCGAGATCGACCCCAGGTACGACGCCTCACTCTCTCCGACGGCCTTCGCGTACGCCAGCACTTCGCCCACATCCAGCCGCAGCCCCGCGATCTGCTCGCGCGAAAGGCCGTTCCCGAACGGCGTCACCCCCGTCTGCTCGACCGGCAGCCGCGCCGCCCATCCCTGCGAGGTGAACACGCTCGGCCGTCCCATCACGACGCCGTGCAGGATCTCGTCCTCCGCGCGGTACGTGTGCCACAGGGCGAAGATGATCGATGTATCGTGTGCCTCCGGCTGCCACCGCAGTTGCTCCGGGGTCAACCCCTCCACCAGCATCTCCGGATACCAGTGCCAGAACGCCAGATTCTTCATCAGCGCAACATTCGCCGCCACGTTCTCCTCCTTCGATGCACCTGCGCCCACCATATGCACGGGCGCAGATCGCGTCGCCGTGCAGTGACATCCAGATGTTAGGGCCGGTCGGAAGTAGGGGCGAGGCAATGCCTCGCCCCTGCGCGACAAACCAAGTACTCGTGCCTGGGCAGGCCCGCACGATTCACACTCTTTAGTGACCGTCTCTACCGATAGTCCAAAGCCATCGCCGCCCGGCGCGACAGCGTCGATCCCACAGCCCCAAGTCCGACGATCACCGCCCCACCGACAACGCATGCCAACCCGTTTCGCACCGGCAGCCCCGCGAGGTCCTCAATCACGCCGAAGAACTCGGTCCGCACGTACTCTCCGCCCTGTGCGCCCGTGTATCCCATCACCGCAAGCCCGCCGACCAGCACCGCAGCCCCCGCCGCCGCCAGCACCAGCCCCGGCGCCACCAGCCTGCCCCATCCCCGGCACGCCGCGATTGTCGCCGCGCACAACCCGCTCGCCACGATAAGCAGCGCCACGGTCGCGATTCCATAGCGCGCGTGGTTCTTGTCCGTGAGCTGTCCCAGTACCCGGTCCGTGATCCCGGCGATCGAGAACATCCCACTGCTCCCCTTCGCCTTCGCCGACTCCCGCAGCACCCCGGTCCCGTGCTCGTACAGGCGGTTGCCGGACCGCTCGAGCATCAGGGTTCGCAGCTCGTCCTTGGATACCCCCAGCACCTCGTCCCGCGTCAACCCCAGCGCGATCGGATAGTCCTCCAGCGCGACGCTGTCGCCCGGCTCTGACGCCTGCGCCTGCTCTTGCATCCCGTCATAGTGCCGTTGCAGCAGGCCATCGATCTCGGTCAGCGCGGCGGTCGCCCGCTGCAGCGACTCCTTCGCCGTCCCTTCGGAGGAGGCCTGGTACATCTGCAGCGATCCCAGCGCCACTGTGAGGGTCACGAACGCGGCGAAGCCAAGCATCCATTTCGCGACGCTACGCTCATCAGCGGTTGCTGGCCGGTGATCGACGGCGGGACGGTACGACGACTGCGGGTAGGCCACCGACTACTCCGCCGGTACCGTGACGACGCGTGCCACGCGGTCATGTAGGGCGCGATGATTGCGGTCCATCGAGGCGGAAATTAGCGCGATTAGCGGTGACGCCACGCACAGCGTCACGATCACACCAAACAGCACGAACACCAGCCGGCTCGCCAGGATAGAGATCACGCCGAGCAACGGAAAACCCGCGACCATGGTCATGGGCCAGCTAAAGAGCAGCGGGTTGAAGCAGAACCACCAGACCGCCACGTCGCGCGGGCGTAGCGCCGCTCCACCCTCCAGCAACAGCTTCAACCCCGCGACGTACTGTCCACCGGTCTGTCCGCGCGTGGTCAGCAGCGCGATATTCAGCGCCGACCAGATCAGTGGCACGCCGACGCCGACAGTCGCCAGGAATGTGTAAATCTGCGGATCGCTCGGGTCGTTCTCAGCCCAGCTTGTGCTCGCCAGCAAGATGAATCCCGCCAGCACCGTGAGCAGCATCGTGATCGCCGCGAAGATCACCATATCCACGGCGTAGCCGCCGATGCGCGCACGCAGGTGCGTCGCGCCCGCTTCGCGCTCCGCCGTTCGCGGCAGTGTCATCTCGTTCGTGCGTGCGATGGTGCGCCTCGTGCGGTGTGTGATCGCGCTGAGTATATCAACCGCCCCCGGCAGTTCCCGCCGGGGCCGCGATGCGCGTGATCGCGCCATACGTCGCCGGCTGCCGGTTCCGCACCACGTCCGTGCCCGGTGCCCGCTCCTTGATGTGCGCCATCGCCCGGTTTACTTCCGCCCCCACCGCCAGCTCCCGCCCCTCCAGCGCGACCGCCAGCAAGCGCCCGTTCGGCTCCGCGATCAGCGTCGCCCCGTTCGGCGTCGGTGCGGCCGCCGCGGCCACGAATACCCGGTTCTCTTCCGCCCGCGTCCGCGCCACATGCAGCATCGAGAGGCTCGGATCGTCGCCCGCCCACAGGATGATCTCAGCACCCCGCAGCATCAGCGATCGCGCCACCTCGGGCACGTACCCCTCCGCCGAGAGCATCATCCCGACGCGGCCGATCGGCGTGTGAAACACCGGGCACGCGTCGTTTCCCATCGGCATCGTCGAGAACCTTTCGCCCGGCGGCTTGTGCGACTGCCGGTGCGCCGCGATCCATCCTCGCTCGCCCGCCAGGTACATCGTCCGGTGCCCGTCGCCGTCGGGATCCCACACGACGAACGACACGCACACCCCCGTGTCCTCCGCGATCGCCTGCATCCCCTCCAGCACCTCGACATGATCGTATGCCTGCCGCAGCCGCGACGGGGTCACCGGGAACAGCACCAGCCGCGCATCCATCAGCCGCTGCCGCTAGACGTGCCGCCGCGCCGCCGACACGAACTCAGTCCCCGTCGCCGGCATCTCCATTTGCACCGCCGCGATCCGCTGTTCCTGCTCTTGCGGCACGAACGTCTCCTCCAGCGTCCGCGTGACCGGCAGGCTCTCCGTCGGATGCGACAGCACCTCATACAGCTCGGGCCTGCGCAACACCGGCGGCGCCGCGTCCGTCAGCGGCACGTCGTACACCAGCGCGCCCTCCTCGTTCGGCCCCAGCGCCGCCAGCACGTTGCCCCGCGGGTCGATGAAGCACGACCGCCCCGCGTACACGATGCTCTCCGCCTCCACCCCGCACTTGTCCGCGCACGCGATCCAGACGCCGTTCTCCGCGGCCCGCGTCCGCATCAGGTAGTCGTACTGGGTCGTCGTCAGCTCCCCAGGCTGGCGCCCGCCGCTCACCCACGCGGTCAGGTCCAGAATAATCTGCGCGCCGTTCAGCGTCAGGCTCCGCGCGATCTCCGGCAGCCGCCCGTCCGCGCACACCAGCATCCCCACCCGCCCGATGTCAGTCTCGAATACGGGATACGCGCTCCCCTGCGAGAACCAACGGTTGTCGAAGTGCCACAGGAACGACTTGTCGTAACGCCCTACCAGCGCACCGTCCCGCCCGAACAGCGCCGCCCCGTTGGCGTACCCTCCGCCCGCCGCATCCAGCGCCAGCCCCACGGCGATGTAGATCCCGTGCTCGCGCGCCTTCGCCGCGAATCGCCCCGCCGCCTCAACCGGCGACAGAACGCCGCACACCGGACGGTCGCTCGTCCCCAGGAAGTACGCCGGATACGTCACCTCCGGCAGCGCCACCAGGTCCGGCTTCTCCGCCGCCAGCACCTCATCGATCCGCCGCAGCGTGTGCGCCAGCGAAGCCGCGGCCTCCTCCAGGGAGAATGCGGGCAACTGCAGCAGGGCAATCCGCGCCGTCTTGCTCATGTCCCGAGTGTACCCCGCGGATAACGCCCATTCCTCAACATCTGTTCCCGTCCGTTCAATCTGTTGGTAGTCCTCCCAGCGACCAGTGACCTACGACCACCTCTGCGGTAATCTCCCGCCGAAGGAGCGCCCATGATCGACTACGACAAGCTCACCCCCGAAATCGTCGCCGCGGAGTGCGAGGCCGCCATGAAGGCCTGCGACGAACACATCGCCGCCGTCGTCGCCACGCCAGCCGCGCAGCGCACCTTCGAGAACACCTTCGTAGCCCTCGAGTCCGCCATGGACATCATCGGCCAGGCCGACGGGCGCTACGCCTTCATGTCCTACGTATCTACCGATGACGCCCTCCGCGAGACCGCGCGCGAGTGGGACGAGAAGCTCAGCCAGTACGCCGTCCAGCTCGGCTTCCGCGAGGATCTCTACCACGCAGTGAAGGAGTACGCCGCCTCGGCCGAAGCTATCGCCCTCTCCGGCGATAAGAAGCGACTCCTCGAGTTCGCCCTGCGCGACTACCGACGCAACGGCTTCGAGCTCCCAAAGGAGCAGCGTGACCGCGTGCAGGAGCTGATGGCGCGCCTCGTCACACTCGGGACCGACTTTCGCAAGGCTATCGACACCTGGGACGACGCCATCGTCGTCGATCGCGAGGATCTCTCCGGCATGCCCGACCGCTGGATCGATGGCCTCAAGAGGGTCGAGGAAGACGGCAAGACGAAGTACCGCGTTTCACTCGACTACCCCGAGATTGTCCCCTTCATGGACAACGCTGATTCCGCGAAGTGGCGCCGCGAGCTCTTCTTCAAGAACCAGAACAAGGGCGGCGAGGACAACGTGAACGTCCTCGAGGAGGCGATCCGGGTCCGTGCGGAAGTTGCCCGCCTCCTCGGCTATGACTCATGGGCCGCATACATCGTCGAGAAGCGCATGGCCAAGACGCGCGACGCGGTCGACCGCTTCCTGCTCGACCTCCAGCCGCGCCTCGAAACCAAGGCCCGCGCCGACTTCGAGAAGCTCTCCGACGCCAAGCTCAAGCACGCCGGCGATGCCCACATCAACATCTGGGACTGGTGGTACTACACCCACATGCTCCTGCGCACCGAGTACGCCGTCGACGACTTCGAGGTCGCCAACTACTTTCCCCTCGACGCCTGCATCAATGGCCTCTTCATGGTTACCCAGGAGCTCCTGGGCATCCGCTACCAGCCCGCCCCCGAAGCCCCAACGTGGCACGACGACGTCGTCGCCTACGACATCCTCGACACGGACGGCTCCGAGCCGTTCGCACGCTTCTACATGGATCTCTACCCGCGCCCCAACAAGTTCAACCACGCCGCGGCGTTCACGCTGGTCGGCGGACGCCGCCTGCCCGACGGCACTTACCAGCACCCCACCAGCGCCATCGTCGCCAACTTCACGAAGCCCACCGCCGACGCACCGTCCCTCCTCCGCCACAGCGAGGTCGTCACGTTCTTCCACGAGTTCGGCCACATCCTGCACCAGACGCTGACGCGCGCGAACTACCTCGAGTTCAGCGGCTCCTCGACCGAGCGCGACTTCGTCGAGGCGCCGTC
>JACRBR010000043.1 GCA_016213125.1 Chloroflexota bacterium
GACGGTGCGGTCGATGCCGGGGGCGATGCCTCCATGCGGCGGGGCGCCGTACTGGAAGGCCTCGAGCATGTGGCTGAAGCGCGTCTGGGCATCCTTGTCGCTGATGTTCAGGAGCTTGAAGATGCGCTCCTGCATCTCGCGGTTGTGGATCCGGATGCTGCCGCTGCCAATCTCCCAGCCGTTGCAGGTGATGTCGTAGGCGTTGCTGCGCACCGATCCAGGATCGGTGTCGAGCAGGGACATGTCGTCGGCCTTCACGGACGTGAAGAGATGGTGGGAGGCATCCCAGCGCTCCTCGTCGTCGTTCCACTCGACGAGGGGGAAGTCGACGATGAAGGCGAAGATGAGGCTGTTGGGGTCGGCGAGGTCGAGCTTCGCGGCGACGGTGCGGCGAAGAGCATCGAGGGCAGGCTTCACGCGGGCCTTCGAGCCGGGCTCCTTCGCGGGCACGCCGCCCACGCCCGCGACAATCAGCACGAGGTCACCGGATTTGGCGGCCGCGAATTTGCCGAGAGAACGGCACATGTCGGGACCGATGTGCTTGAGGACGGGCGAGCGCATCTGATCTTCCGTGGCGGAGCCCGGGTCGGCGGTGAAGGCGATCGAGACGAGGCCCTTCGCGCCGAGCCCCTTGACGGTCTCGGTGAGGGCGTCGATCTCCCTTCGGGAGAAGGCGGCGCCACCAGGCACGCAGATGCCTTCGACCGCTCCGCCGCTTTCGACCGCGGATTTGAAGACGATGAAACCTGTGCCGCGGACGGCGTTCGTGAAGTCGACGAGCTCGAGGCCGAAGCGGAGGTCGGGCTTGTCGGTGCCGAAGCGTCGCATGGACTCCGCGTAGGTGAGTCGTGGGAAGGGCGCGGGCACCTTGAGGTCGGGCCGGACCGCAGCGGCCATCCCGACATACAGTTCCTCGATCAGGTCGAGGATATCGTCCTGCTCAACGAAAGACATCTCGAGGTCAAGCTGTGTGAACTCGGGCTGGCGATCGGCGCGAAGATCCTCGTCCCGATAGCAGCGGGCGATCTGGAAGTAACGCTCAAAGCCGGCGACCATGAGGAGCTGCTTGAACTGCTGCGGTGACTGCGGGAGCGCGTAGAAGTTCCCGGGGAAGTTGCGACTGGGCACAAGGTAGTCTCGGGCGCCCTCGGGTGTGGGGTTGGCGAGAACCGGAGTCTCGATCTCGAGGAAGTTGCGGTCCGTGAGAAAGTCGCGGATGTACTTCACGACCTGGTGGCGGATGACCATGTTGCGGTGCATGCGAGAGCGGCGAAGGTCGAGGTAGCGGTACTTCTGGCGAACGATCTCGCCGGGCTCCGCTTCGTCGTCGTTGATCTCGAAAGGCGGAGTCTTGGCGGTGTTCAGGATCTGGGCAGACACGGCGCGGACCTCGATCTGGCCGGTCGGGAGCTTCGCGTTCTCCGTGCCCTCGCGGCGATGCTGGACGGCGCCGGTGACGCGCAGGACAAACTCGCCGCGGGCTTCGGAGGCGATGGCGTGGGCTTCCGCCTGCTCGGGATGGAAGACGACCTGCACGAGGCCGCGGTTATCGCGGAGATCGACGAAGATGAGGCCGCCGTGATCGCGGCGGCGGTGCACCCACCCGGCCAGGACAACGTCCCGGCCCTCGTCGGATGCGCGAAGGTCGCCGCAGTAGTCGGTCTTGTGCATGTGCGCTCCCGGGTCGTGCTGGATTTCGGGGTAGTCTATCGGGAGCGCGCAGCGGGGGCTACTGCGGGACGGAACTGGGGCCGGTGGCGCCTGGTATGAGCATGAGATACGCGATTCTGCTTGTCGTGAGCCTGGGCTGGGCAGGCGTGGCAGCCTGCGGCGGATCGACCGGCGGGGAGACGAGCACGCGCACCGCCCTTTCGACAGCGACGGGCGCTGAAACGAGGACAGGAACGCCGACGATAGGCGGGAACTCGACGAGCGCCGCGGAGACGGAAACCGTCACGAGCATCACGCCGATGGCGACCGCATCGGGTATCAGAGGCACGGTCACGATCGGCCCGATGTGCCCGGTCGAGCGGGCGGACAGCCCGTGCCCGGACAAGCCGTTTGCGGCTGACATCAATATCTTGAGAGACGGAGAACGCTCCAACTAGGGTCAGGGCAGGCGAGGATGGGCGCTTCAGCGTGGCACTGCCACCTGGAAGGCACAAGGTCCAAGGAATCATCCTAGACGTTCCGCCTGGTCCACCCCCACCGCAGTCTGTGACCGTCCGAGAAGGGTGAGTTCACCGAGATCACGCTCAGATACGACTCCGGGATGCGTTGATCGCGACCGAAACCTCTTGCAATCGACGGCGTGCGGTGCGAAACTACGAACCTCATAGACACGATCAATACCGGCGCGGCGGGCCAGCAAGCAGGCGGCGCCGCTTTTGGGCCTGCGGCCCGACACCAGGGGCATCGTCTTGGACCTCGGACAGATCGAGGCGTTTGTACAGGTCGCCCAACATCGCTCCTTCAGCAAGGCGGCTGATTCGCTGTTCCTCACGCAGCCATCTGTCACGGCGCGCATCCAGTCGCTGGAGCGGGACCTGGGCGAAGCGCTGTTCGAGCGAAATGGTCGTGGTGTGCGGCTGACGGAGATGGGGTCGGCGTTTCTGCCTTACGCGCGCAGGACGCTAAAGGCGCTACAAGAGGGACGCGACGCGATCGAGGGGATGCGCAACCTCGATATCGGAGCGCTGAAGCTGGGGTCGGCGCTGACGGTGAGCACGTACGTGCTGCCGAAGATCCTGCGGAAGTACTGCTCGGCTTATCCCGGCGTGGAAGTGAGCGTGCACACCGGACGATCTGAGCATGTGTTGCAGATGGTGCTGAACGACGACGTGCACTGCGCGCTCGAGCGGACGGTGCATCATCCTGACGTGACGACGGTACCGCTATATGAGGACGACCTGGTGCTGGTGGCAGCACCCTCGCACAGGCTGGCGCGGAACCGGCAGGCGACGATTGAGGAAGTGGGGCGGGAGCCGCTGATCCTGTACGACAAGGGTTCGAGCTATAACCAGCTGATCCAGGGGGTGTTCCGGCAGCACGGGATTGTGCCGCACACCCTGATGGAGCTGGACACTATCGAGGCTACGAAGAAGATGGTGGAGGAGGGTCTGGGGGTCGCAATGGTGCCGAAGGTCTCGACGGAGCGGGAGTTCGAACAGGGCACGCTCGCGGCTGTGGGGATCACGAATGCATCGATGCCACGGCGGCAGATCTCGCTCATCTTCCGGAAGAACCGGAAGCACACGCGTGCGGTGAGCGCCTTTTTCACCCTGATGGCGGAACTGTATGGCGTGGCCATACCGGAGTCGGCCCTTTCGGGCGCGGCTTAATGCACTTTCAAGCTGCGAAGTCGCGAATGCCTCCGGCCTTCGCATCGCCAAGGAGGGCGGAGAGGGTTGAGCCATCCGCGGGGAACTCGGACAGTCTGATGTCAACGCCCTTCGTAACCTCGGTGAAGCGCGCCACCACGGACCAGGCACCGCTGCGGCTTGTGTTGGGAAGGCAGACGGCGACCTTCTGTCCGAGGTCGCCAGCGAAGTCCACTTCACGAAGCGACTCCTGCACGACCATTCGCACGGCCTCGAGCGTGTCCGTGGAGTGGGAGCTGATGCCGATGACAGTGAACGGCTGCTCGTAACGAGTCGCGCGGGCGATCTCCTCGTCGATGCGGAGCTTGAAGTACCAGTCGGCGTGGAGGCCGGTGTGCTTGTCGGTCACGGGGCCGCGGCGCTCGCTATGAGCGACGAGCCTCAGGCGGCCCGGGACGCCATGCGCGCGGGTGATGGTACCGCCGAGCGCAGCGGCTCCCACGCGCCAGGACGCGGCGGCGACGGCGCCAACGGCAGTGAACAGGAGCACGAATCGCCAGTCGGCGGGTTCGACGTTTTCGGCGAGAGCAACGGCGATGGTACCCAGCGTTAGCGCGGGCGCGAGCGCGAAGAAGAGGCGGACGTTCGCGAAGCGCATCACTGGCCTGCCTCCGTCCGCGCACACATCACCGGGACGCCGGACAACGCGGGTGGCAGCGACTCGGGGCAGGCATCGAGATCGCGTTCGGTATCGGCGCGGGCGATGAAGACGGCGTAGGTGGCGCCGTCGGACGCGTAATGGTACGGGAACTCGCCGTCGCCGGATGGCAGGCCGCGAGCCTCGCGCAGCGTGCAGCCAACATCGAGGGCATCGATGCACAGGGCGACCACTGCCCCAGCCGTGCTGGGATACAGGTTGTTTCGGCGATAGAAGTTCTGGGCCGCCTCCCGAAGCGTGCCGAGGTCGATGGCGCGGCGGTAGTCGTTAGAGACGTCAGGCGTGGGCGAGGGCTCGCCCTCCCGGGGGATGCCGGGCACGTTGGGGACGGCCGAGTCCACGGCGTTGGGACCGGCCCCCATCGCCGCGGAGATGACGATCACCAGGATCAGCATGATCAGCGGTATGACGTACCGCGGATCGCGAAACAGCTCGCTCAACCTTTTGCCCCTCTCGTAGTTATCGTCGGTCAGACTTGACGGCTTGAACCTTTCCCCTAGGGAATCGCGCCAGGGCCAGCGGGCGCCCGTGCCCCTACGGTGGAGACCACCTAGAATCCACCGGCAGATTCGAAACCGGCACCTGACAACAGTTATGTCACGTCTTGCGGGTGCCGGACCCGAGGCGAGGAGAGCACCATGGCCCAGATTGATGGCGGCGACATTGTTGCGCGGATGCTGAAGCGCGAAGGGATCGACACGATCTTCACGCTGTCCGGCGGGCACATCCAGAACATCTACGACGGGTGCCTGGACGAAGGCATCCGGGTGATCGACACGCGGCACGAGCAGTCGGCGGGGCACGCGGCGGAGGGATACAGCCGGCTCACCCGCAAGTGCGGGGTGGCGGTAGTGACGGCGGGGCCGGGCGTGACAGACACGGTGACGGCGGTCGCGACCGCGTACCAGAACGCGAGCCCGCTGCTGGTTATCGGCGGGGCGGCGCCGCTGCGGACGTCGTTGATGGGGGCGCTGCAGGAGATACCGGGGACGGTCGAGATGATGCGGCCGATCACGTAGTGGTCGGCGACGATCCCGTTCACGAACCGGATCCAGGACTACCTGGCGCAGGCGTTCCGGGTGGCGCTGACGGGACGGTACGGGCCGGTGTTCCTGGAGATCCCGTCGGACATCCTTTTCGGGCGGCTGGAGGAAGACAGCATCGAGTGGCCTGAGCACTACCGGACGGAAGGGCGGACCTCCGGGGACGTGGCGCTGGTGCGCGAGGCGGCTGAGCTGCTGGCGCACGCCGAACGGCCGGCGGTGATGGGCGGGACGGGGATCTACTGGTCGGACGCGGGCGACGCGTTCCGGGAACTGGCGGAAAAGGTGCAGGCGCCGATCTACCTGAACGACATGGGGCGCGGGATGGTGCACCAGGAGCACGCGCAGTTCATGTCGCGGACACGGCGGACGGCGTTCGGCGAGGCGGATGTGATCCTGTTCGCTGGGACGATGATGGACTTCCGCCTGCGGTACGGGAAGAGTGTGGGGCCGCAGGCGAAGGTGATCGCGGTGGATATCGACCCTAACGAGATCGGGCGGAACCGAGGGGTGGACGTGGGGATCGAGGGGGACCCGCGGGCGGTGCTGCAGGGGATCGCGGCCGAGATCGGCGGAAGGAAGATTCGGCACGACGAGTGGATCGCGAAGCTGAGGGACGGAGAGACGAAGATCGTAGAGCTGCGGCAGCGGTGGCTGCACTCCGACGCAGACCCGATCCACCCGCTGCGGCTTTGCAACGAGATCGCGAAGTTCGTGGACGAGGAGACGACGGTGGTGGGAGACGGCGGGGACATCGTGGGGCTGGCGTCGCAGGTACTGCCGGTGAACCGACCGTCGCAGTTCATGGGGCCGGGGCCACTGGGGACACTGGGCGTGGGGACCGGCTTCTGCATGGCGGCGAGCGTGGTGCATCCGGGGAAGCGGGTGCTGATGGTGAACGGTGACGGATCCTTCGGGCTGAACGGGTTTGACTTCGATACGTTCGTGCGGTTCGGCATGCCCGTGGTGTCCGTGGTGGGCAACGACCGGCAGTGGGGGCAGATCATCGTGGGGCAGGCGAAGATGTACGGGGAGGACCGGGTGGTGGCGACGCGGCTGGGGGACAACGCGCGGTACGACAAGGTGGTGGAGGCGCTGGGCGGACATGGCGAGTTCGTGACGCGGCCAGACGACATCGCGCCGGCAATCGAGCGGGCGTTCGCCAGCGGGAAGCCGGCGTGCGTGAACGTGATCATCGACCAGAAGCCGGAGGGGGTCTCGGGCGGGTACGAGTTCATGGGGTAGGGGCCGGCTCGTAGTTCGGCGTTGGTCGTGCGGGGAGGGTTTGATTGGATTTGGGAGTTTTCTTTCGCCGGGCTTGAAGCCGGGAATGATTGCGCGGGGGCTGGCGGAGATTCGGATGTTTGACTGGATTGATTGCCATGAGGTCGGGTCAATCAACGGGCGGCGAATCTGAGGGGCCGCTATGTTTGATTGGACTGATTGTGTTGATGGCGGGTCAATCCATCGAGTGGGGCGGGCGGCGGCGCGGCCGGGGGTGCTGGTGACGGCGGTGGAACGTCGCATGGGCGGAGGCTAGGACAGGCGGGCGGCGATCTCCAAGCGCGCCAGATCACTTTTGCAGTCTTTTCAATCGGCACTGAAGGCACGCCGGGTCTTCTGATCGTGGGAGAGGCCGGCGTGGCGGTGCGGCATGCGGACGGCGCGAATGCGTGGGCAAACACGAGCGAAGACGAAGCGGCACTAGGCAGTATTCCGGTGAGATCACGTCAAGCGGACGCGCCAAGAGCGACAGGCAGGCCGGCCAGCTGCCACTCGGGAAAGCCGTCTTCGAGGCGGCGTGCGCGGCGGCCGAGGCGCTTGAGGATCTCGATCGATTGGGGCGCCAGGACGCAGTATGGACCGCGACAGTAGGCGACGATCTCGATGCCGGACGGCAGCTCGGCCAGGCGAGCGGCGATCTCGTCGAGGGGGATGGATACAGCACCCGGGATATGGCCGGATGCGAACTCCGCCTGCGGGCGCACATCCAGTAATACGACGTCACCCACATCGAGGCGGCGCCGCAGCTCGTCGCGACTGATCGGGTTCAACGAGTCGCTCGACGCAAAGTAGGTGCGAACGATTTGGTCGATCTCGGTGAGACGCGCTCGTGCCAGTTGTTGGACGGCTACGAGAAAGGTCGAGACGGTGTCATCGGCCAAGCGATAGAAGACGCGCGTCCCCTCCCGCCGGGTAGAGACCAGCCTCGCGTGCCGCAGAAGCTGCAACTGGGCCGATGTGGTCGTCACGCCCAAGCCCGTCTCGATGCTGATAGCTTCGACGCTGCGTTCGCCCTGCCGGAGCAGATCGAGGATTTCCAGGCGGCGGGGGTGGCTCGCGGCCTTGGCGACCCGGGCGAACTGTTCGTAAAGTGTGTCCTTGACTTCGCGTGGCTCCATGCTTGCCTATCCCCAATATTCTCGTTATCTTTGGATTATCGTATCATAAACGAAACCCCAAGGCCAATGAAATGAGCAAATCGCCGACAAGCGTGGTCATCCTGGGCGGAGGGATAGGTGGCGTCGTCGCGGCACGGGAGGTGCGCTCGGCCATACCGGCCGACACCCGGGTGATTCTGGTTGATCGCCAGCCGATCCAGTCGTTTCCTCCGTCCTACACCTGGGTCATGACCGGCCAGCGCCAACCCGCAGCCATCAGCCGCGACCTGCGCGGACTCCGGCGCAAGGGGATCGAGGTAGTCGAAGGCTCCGCTTCGACCGTCGACGTGGCCGGCCGCAGGATTTCGGGAGAGGGCTTCGAGGTTGCCTTCGACTACCTCGTGGTTGCGCTGGGCGCGGAACTGGCGCCAGAAGCAGTGCCGGGCCTGGCCGGGGAGGCCTTCTCGTACTACCGGCTCGCCGACGCCGAGCGGCTCCGGGACGAACTGGAAACGTTCAATGGTGGCAAGGTCGCGTTGCTGATCCCATCGCTTCCCTACAAGTGTCCGGCCGCCCCGTACGAAGGCGCGATGCTGTTGGATGCGCTGTTCCGCAACCGGGGCATTCGCAACCGGGTCGAACTCTCGCTTTCGACACCCGAGCCGCAACCGCTGCCCGTTGCCGGATCAGCGCTCGGCCAGGCCGTCGTATCCATGCTGGAACGCAAAGAGATCGCCTACCATCCGCAGCGAAAGACGACGGAGATCGACCGCGCAGCGCGCGAGATCGTGTTCGAGGATGGTGCGCGCGAGGCGTATGACCTTCTCATTGCGGTTCCGCCGCACCGGCCGCCCGCAATCGTGCGCGAGTCGCAGATCGCCGGGCCGGCGGGCTGGGCGAAGGTCGACTCCGGCCTGCTCCTGACGGACGCGCCGCAGGTGTATGCGATCGGCGACGTTACGGCGATCCCGCTTTTCGACGGCATGATGTTGCCGAAGGCCGGAGTGTTCGCGCACGCGGAGGCCAACGTGGTCGCCCACAATATCGCAGCGGAAATCCGTGGCGACGATGAGCGACGCCGCTTCGATGGTCATGGCTACTGCTTCCTGGAGGTCGGGGGCGGCAAAGCCGCTTCGGCCAACGGCGACTTCTACGGGCAGCCACGGCAGGTGGCCATGAAGGATCCGACGCGCCTGCGACGCCTGGGGAAGATGCTGTTCGAACGCTGGTGGCTCTGGAAATGGTACTAACGTGAAACTCAGCCGAACGCAGTATGAGGAGATGGTGGATCTCGCGCGCCGGGCGCTGCCCCATGAAGCCTGCGGGCTCCTGGCGGGGGTTGGAGACATCGTGCGCGAGGTGATGCCATTGACGAACGTGGAACACAACCCGGTCGGCTGCGGATGGCGCGCCGACTCGCGCGAGCAGTTGCGGGCGTTCGAGCGGATCGACGAACGGGGCTGGGAGCTGATGGCCGTATTTCACTCGCACCCGCGTTCAGCCGCGTATCCATCCGAGCGCGACGTGGAGCACGCGCTCTATCCCGACGCGCGGTACGTGATCACGTCGCTGGCGGATGAAGGGGAGCCAGTGGTGGCTTCGTTCAGGATTGTGGCGGGGCGCGTCACACAGGAGGTACTGACCATCATCAACGACGTTGACGGGAGCGGCGCCGAACACCCGTCGTACCTCGCCCTGAATTGAAGGGAGACATCGATGAACGCGCTCTTCATCATCAACGATCCCCCGTACGGCACTGAACGGGCCTACAACGCGCTACGACTCGCGTACTCCCTTGTCCAGCGCGAGGACGTGCATGTGCGCGTGTTCCTCATCGGGGACGGCGCTTCGTGCGCACAGGGCAGTCAACGAACACCTAACGGGTACTACAACCTGGAGCGCATGATCAGCGGGGTTATCCGCCGTGGGGGCGAGGTCGCGGTTTGTGGCTCGTGCATGGACGCGCGCGGACTCGCGGACACGGCGCTGATAGAAGGGGCATGCCGCAGCGGTATGGACGAGTTGACAGAGTGGACGCTGGCGGCCGATCGCGTGTTGACCTTCTAGGTTCAGAGGTCCCAAACGGCTTTGCCCGGCGCGCGCGGGCTGACGCCAACGATGGTGCCGGTTCTTGTGAGAGCCGGCCTTCTTCAGGTTGGCCGGTGGGTGCGTCGTCAGTTCCTGGTCGCGATGGCGAGGACGCGGCGGCGGTAGGGGCGGATCTGGAGGGTGAGGGTGATCTCGCCGAGGAGGGCGGCAGTTGCGGCGGCGCCCATCTCAGCCGTGAGGGCGTTTCCGGCCTCGAGAACGGCGGCGTAGGCGGCGGTCAGGGCATCGAGCCAGCCGGGGACTTCGTCGCAGGCGTCCACGGTGAATCCAGCTTCTTGCATCAGGGGGCGGTAGTCGGCCACGGGATCGTCGCCGAGGACCGGGAGGCCAGCGACACGCTCGGGTTCGAGCTCGAACGCGGCGAACACGAGGCGGCCGCCGGGGCGAAGGATGCGGGCGAACTCGCTGAATGCAGCGCGCTTATCGGGGGCGTACTGCAGGGCGTCTTCGCTCATGACACCGTCGGCGGAGGCGGCGGTGAGTCCGGTCTGGGCGAAGGAGCCGTTGGTGAATCGCGCGCGATCCTGCAATCCGAGCCGGCCGGCGCGGGCGTTGGCCTGTGCGACGGCGACTGATGAGAGATCCACGCCGATGAGGCCGGCTCCGGTCTCGCGCGCGACCCAGAGGGCGGGGCCAGCCATGCCGCAGCCGACATCGACCAGCACCCGGCCCGGAGCGAGGCGAAGCTCTTCGGCCATGACGCGGAGCTGGCTGATGGTGACGAAGCTGATGTGGTCGAAGCCATCCGGGAAGTCGAGGCCAGAGGCGTGGCGACGCCAGAGATCGCGGAGCGTGGGTGAGTTGCCCGGCTCGGCGAAGACGGCATCATACCCTGCGGCGACGATGTTGTTCTCCATGGGTGCACGCAGCATAACGCCCGGGAGGCTGGAAGGGACGGATGCGGTAGACTGAAGGGTCAAGTGACGCGGGCATGCAGGCGCACTCGCACCCGTGCCGTAAGGAGACCATGTCAATCAACGATTCCGAGCGAAGGTTGCTGGCGGAGATCGCCGGCATTGCGGACAAGGTGCGCGCATTGCGCGCCGGCGGCGTGTTCCACGATGGAACGCAGATCAAGGCTCTCGAAGGGCAGTCGAGGATGAAGTGGGACGAGCTGCGCGCGCTGCGGGCCGGCCCAGTAAACATGGAGCCCTTGCCGACTCCGTCCAACCGCAGCCCTCACCGCTAGGCCAACCTACCAGGCGCATCTTCAACATTCTGGTCTTCCGGGCAACCCCACGCACACGGAGTGGTATCCGCGCGCCCAGTGACACCCAGGTCAATCGACAACGGTGGCGGAGAAGGGGGTGGGGGGATCGAGTTGCGTGATACCGGTGGCGGTACGGCCATCGAAGGTGGCGGACCAGGTGAACGTCGAGGACTCGACGGCGTCGTCGAGCGTGACGTTGGGCGGGCGGGTGTCGAGGCAACTGGCAACATCGTCGGTGACGGGGGTGACGCGCGTCTCTCCCTGGATAGCGCCGGTTGCAGGGTCGTACGTGCCGGTGACGGCGCCGTCGAGGGTGAGCCGGACAGTGCAGGCCTTGAACTGGGCCCACTCGGGATCGTCCAGGGCATCGAATGTGCCGGCGAGCAGCTGACCAATAGGGAACGCATCAAGCGCTATGACCATGCTTCCCGAGACAGCGCCGGTGTCGGTGAAGAGGAGCAGCTCGACTGAATGCTCGGGGATCGAGAGGCCGGTGGCCGTCATGGAGCTAACGTCGAGTTCGCCGCGAACGGTTATGACGTTTGAGGGAGCAGCCCTCGTCGACGTTCCAGCAGTCGTTGGGGCCCGGACGGGCTTCGTTGGTGCGGGTGTGAGGTCCCCTGTGGCGGTGGGTGTGGGGGCGATGGCAGAAGGAGCCTCGTCATCGCCGCGAATGAAGATGACGGCGCTGCCGACGCCGAGAGCGAGCCCGGCGGCAACCGCGCTAATGATGAGCATCTTCATGAAGGTAATGTCGCCAGCGAAGTCGGCGATGAAGTCACGGACAAATGCGAGGAGACGGCCCATGCGCTCCAGGGCGAGCGTGATAGGCCTCGAGGCAGTGCGGAGCGCGGCAGCGAGCACGTGAAATACGCCCTGCATGGTTTCAGTGTCCGCGCCGGCCGGGTGCCGGGGGTAGAGCCGGTCGGCCCGGGGGTTCCCTGGCACTGGGTGGCCGACGGCATCGGCCAGCATCACGGTCCGATACCATGGATGCCGAGGAGTCCCCCGCATGCCTCGCCCACAGGACCGCTTGCCTACCCACCGCTTTTCCGCACTCCGCCAGGTCCTGCTGCTGGCGGCGGTGGCGTTTGGCGCGCTTGGGATGGGAGCGCGGTGCTACAAGCCGGACACGCGAACCATCGTGTTCATCCAGGGGATCTACACAACGTACGACGGGGAGACGCAGTCGACGGCGGTCGAGGGGCCGCGGTTCTCGACGCTGAAGTCGGCGTTTGCGGACGCGGGGTACGAGGCAGGTGACCTGTTGGACTTCAGCTATGCGGGCGGGACGGTGGACGACGTGGGTGCGTGGGAGCCGAAGGACTACTCGTGCGAGCTTACGGACCGGACAGCGGCGGAGAACCTGGGATTCCTGGAGCAGATGCTGCGGGATTATCGGGCGGAACACGACGGAGCGCACTTCACGCTGGTGGGTCACAGCCTGGGCGGGTACCTGGCGTACCTGGAGGGCGTACGGGAGGCGGATCGGCCGAACGACCAGAAGCTGGACATCGACGTGGTGGTAACGCTGGACGCGCCGCTGGAGGGCGTGGATGCGGACAAGAAGGCGATCATCGACGCGATCCCGTGCGAAAAGACGTACGTGGCGGGCGCGGAGATCGTGGCGCAGAAGTTCGACCCCGGGATCGCGTCGACGCGGAGCGTGGAGGCTGGCCGGATGGCAGCGCAGGGTGTACGGCTGGCAACGGTAGGGAACCTGAACGACTGCCTGTGGAACACGAGCCACTGCCTACCGGGGTCGGGATTCATCGACGATAGCGGGACGCAGTTCGTGGATGGCGCGACGGCGTTCTCGTATGAGGTCGCGTCGGCGCCGCTGTCGAGCCACGATGCGATCCTGGCGCATGCGCCTGCGGTGGCGGATGTGTTGGGGTTTGTGGGGGAGCCGTAGGAGCGGTCGTCAGGCGGCGGTCGTCGGTCGGCGGCTGATAGCAGGCCACGCGCCAGCCACTCGTCCAAGCAGACCATTCCGAAATCGAACATTGGATGCAATAGGGCACGCCGCAGCGTGCCCCTACATGCGCTTGCTTGCGACCTACCACCGGAGTTTGGGTTTGCGGGCGGCGGCGGCTTCGTCGAGGCGGCGGAGGGGGGCGGTGTGGGGGGCGGTGCGGACAATCTCCGGATCGGTTTCGGCTTCGCTGGCGATGGCGAGCATGGCGTCGCAGAAGGCGTCGATGGTCTCTTTGGACTCGGACTCTGTGGGCTCGATGAGGA
>JACRBR010000047.1 GCA_016213125.1 Chloroflexota bacterium
AGCCGCTCGGCTTCACGCAGGACGACGTCGTCCTCCGTGGCCACGCGATCGAGTGCCGCATCGCCGCCGAAGATCCCTACAACAACTACCTGCCCTCGCTCGGCCGCATCGACTTCGTCAGCGAGCCGCAGGGCCCCGGCGTTCGCGTCGACAGCAGCATCTTCAGCGGCATCGAGATCCCGTACTACTACGACCCCATGCTCGCCAAGCTCATCTGCTGGGGCGCCGACCGCACCGCCGCCATCGAGCGCATGAAGCGCGCCCTGCACGAGTACGTGATCCTCGGCGTGAAGACGAACATCCCGTTCCACCTCCAGCTCCTCGACGACCCGCGCTTCGTGAACGGCGAGGTGCACGCGGCGTTCCTGGACAGCGAGTTCAAGATGGTCGAGCCCGAAGGCCTCGGCGGCGCCGACGACGTGGCGCTGCTCGTGGCCGCCGTGATGTCCCACCAGCGCCGCCAGCGCAACGGCGCGCAGCCCGCCATCATCGTCGGGCCCTCAGAGATGTGGCGAGAGGCCGGGCGCGACCGGCAGATCGCCAGCCACACAGGCATGTCACAGGGGAACAAATGGCGGCGAAGTACCGGCTGAGGCTCGGCGACGAGCAGCACGAGATAGAAGTTGAGCCCGACCACGCGGGCGGCTGGCGCGTGACCGCCGGCGACGTCACCCGCACCGTCAGCCTCACTCGCATCGGTGACGGCGCGCGCTACTCCGTCATCGTCGATGGCCGCCCGTACGACATCTTCGCCGAGGAAGGCCCCACCGACTACCACATCCTCGTCGACGGCACGCGCGTCGTCGTCGGCACCCAGACCGGACGCCGCGGAGGCGCCGGCGGCGATGACGGCTTCGCCGTCGACGCCAGCGGTGAGTGGGTGCTGAAGTCGTCCATGGCCGGCGTCGTCCGCGAGATCCGTGTCGCCGCCGATGACGAAGTAGAAGAGGGCGACACCCTCGTCGTCGTCGAAGCCATGAAGATGCAGAACGAACTCCACGCCCGCCGCGCCGGCCAGGTCAAAGCCGTCTACGTCAGCGTAGGCCAGCGCGTAGACCAGGGCACCCCCCTCCTGGTGCTGGTGTAACCTGCCACACAATGCGATGGTGTGCTGTAGGGGCACGCTGCGGCGTGCCCGAACCGCCGGCCGCCACCGATCGTCCTTCAAGGCGCCCGATCGCGGCCAGCCATCGTAGGGGCACGCTGCGGCGTGCCCGAATCGTCGGTCAAGAAATGTGCCCCGAAACGCTCCCAAACCGCCGGTCTGTCCGCCTGCCCGCGTACGACTACGCCTCGTACGGCGCGTACTTCGTGACGATCGTTGCTCACGATCGCCTCTGCATGTTCGGTGACATTCAGGACGGCGTCCTGACGCTTTCTTCCCTGGGGGCAATCATGACCGAGGAATGGCTCGCGACCGCGGCCCTGCGACAGAACGTCGAACTCGACGAATTCGTCGTAATGCCCAACCACGTTCACGCAATCGTCTGGATCACGGACACCCATCTCGGTACGACGACGGGCACGCCGCAGCGTGCCCCTACAACCCGGCGCTTCGGCCAGACGACGCGCGGATCGCTATCTGCCCTCATCAACGGATTCAAGGGCGCCGTCACCCGGCGCGCGCGCACGGACCTCGGCATAGACCGCGTGTGGCAGCGTGGCTTCTACGAACACGTCATCCGCACGGACAAGGCCCTTGCCGCAATCCGCCAGTACATCGTCGACAACGCCGCAGCCTGGGGCGAAGACGACGAGAACCCCGCGAACGTCAGGCCCCGCTGACCGAGCGCCCGGGTCCCGGCCGACGAGGGGCACGCCGCAGCGTGCCCCTACATGCGGCAGCGTTCACAATTCGACGATGAATATCACCCGCGGCCGCACGGCCGCCACCCTCACCCACGACCAACTCCTCGCCGCCGCCGCACCCTACGCTGGCGTCACCCTCGACGTCGGCGCCGGCGACGGCGCCTGGGCCTACCGCTACGCCGCCGCGCACCCGGACCGTTACGTCATCGCCCTCGACCCCGTGCGCGAGAACATGCGCGAGTGGTCCGCGAAGGCCGCCCGCAAGCCCGAGAAGGGCGGCCTGCCCAACATCACCTTCGCCGTCGCCAGCATCGAAGCCCCGCCCGACGAGCTGCGCGCCATCGCCGACGAGATCTTCGTGACGCTGCCGTGGGGCTCCCTGATGCGCGGCATCATCCTCGCCGACGACGCCGTGCTCGGCGCCATCGCCTCCTTCGCCCGCCCCGCCGCCTCCATCCGCATCGTCCTCAACACCCGCATCTTCGACGACCCCGTCCCCCTCGACGTCCGCGACCTCCCCGAAGTCACTCCCGACTACGCGCGCGAGTCCGTCGCCCCCGCCTTCGCCCGCCACGACATCCGCATCGAAGAGTCCCGCTGGATGGACGCCGACGAAGTCGCCGCCATCGGCACCACATGGGCCAAACGCCTGTCCCACCGCTCGCCGCCCCGCTCCGTGCTCGTGCGGGGTGTTAGGGACTAGGGGTTAGGAGGTGCAGTACGCCAAGCGTGGATCACACGCCCCCGGCTGTGGTGTGGCACAGCCGTCCCCGGCTGTGCAGTCCGGCCCCGCCGGACCCACGCAGTACGGTGCCCTCACACCACAACCCCCCGCGTGCGATGACCATGCCCGTCTGACGCCGCCGCCCTGGTGTCGATCGAGCCGCTGGCCCAATAATCATCCATGGATGCGAGCCAACATCTTCCGGGCTGTGCAGGCGGCCACTCGCCACGCCAGGCCTGCAACGTCCCGCCTGCACAGACCGCAGAGGAGCCGGCCAATACTGTTCTGCCCCGCGCCAACTCTGCCCGGCGACCGCGCCGGCGCCCGTTTAAGGTCCAGAAGTTGGTAGGAGCAGGACTGCTGGCGGCCGTCGTGGCCGCGGCCGGAGTCGTCATTGGATTGCAGGTGCTCTCGGGTCGGGCCGGCTCGACCGACGAAGCCCTGAACCACAACGAGCTGCCCGCATGGGCGCGGCCGTCCGGCGCCATCGAGCTACGCAACGAACCGTCTTGCAGCGACGACGCACCGTGGCAGCGCCCGTGCCGTACGATGGCCTTCGGGGTCGACCGTCCGTACGAGGAGGCGATCGCCGGCGTAAAGGCGGCATATGAAGCGCGCGAGGTGTGGGGCACATCGTACGAGTATCACGATCTGTCGCTGCACGTGATCCACTTCACGCACACTCACTGCATGGTGTACTCCGAGGGCTTGTCACAGGCCGGGTACGTGGCGGTGATCGACGTGGTGCTGGACGGCTGCGGAGCGAGGTGAGTCGGGAGCACCTTCCTACCCGTGATAGGATCCGGAGAAACGTGATCAGGAAGGAGCGACTGATGGCGCGGATAACAGCCTTGAGCTTCATCGTCCCCGTCCGCGATCTCGAGCGCGGGGTCCAGTTCTACAAGGACGCCTTCGGTCTCGAAGAGGTCTTCCGTAACGACCGCATCGTCTTCGTCGGCCTGCCCGGCACCGACTCCGCCCTCGGCGTCCTCCTCGACCCCGAGCACGCCGGCGACGGCCCCCAGACCGTCGGCTTCCACGTCGACCACGCCGTCCCGCCCGACGACGCCGTCCGCGACATCGAGGCCGCCGGCGGCGCCATCCTCGAGCGCGGCGAGCACGCCCCCGGCGTCCCCTACGCCCGCTTCACCGACCCCGACGGCAACGAACTCTGGATCTGATGCTGTGGCACGCCTCTTCGCGCAATCGCTACACTGACCCCGAGGTGTGA
>JACRBR010000048.1 GCA_016213125.1 Chloroflexota bacterium
CCCTTGTCCCTTACCCCTTGTCCCTAACCCCTTGTCCCTAACCCCTGGTCCCTCGCCCCTTGTCCCTAGCCCCTTGTCCCTAACCCCTGACCCCCACCTGCTATCATCCCCCGGATGACATCGGATCAGATCGAGACGCAGGAAGCGCCCCCCGCGCACGACGCCGAAGAGCAGATTGCGCCGGCCCCACCGGCGGCCCCTGCGTCCACGCACGACGGCGATCCCCTCACCTTCCAGCTCGCCCTACCCATCTTCCAGGGCCCCCTCGATCTCCTCCTCCACCTCATCGAGCGCGAGGAGCTCGACATCACCAACATCGCCCTCGTCCAGGTCGCCGACCAGTACATGGACTACATCCGCTCCTCCGAGCAGATCAACCTCGACGCCCTGGCTGACTTCATCTATATAGGCGCGCGCCTCCTCCTCCTGAAGTCCCGCGCCCTCCTCCCGCGGCCCCCGGCCGAACAGGACCTGCTCTCCGAGTACGAGGACCCCACCGACGACCTCGCCCGCCAGCTCCGCGAGTACAAGCTCTTCAAGGAAGCCGCGGGACAGCTTCGCGTCATCGAGCAGGCGGGCATCCACTCCTACCCGCGCATCGCCCCGCCACCCGAGTTGCCGCCCCCGCTCGGCCTCGACGGCATCACCCTGGACCTCCTCCGCGAGCTCGTCGAGCAGGCCCTCACCCGCGTGCCCGAGGAAGAGCCGCACCCCGTCATCCGCCCGCACCGCATCACCGTGCGCGACAAAGTCGCCCACATCCGCGAGCAGCTCCTCGACCGCGGCCGCCTCTCCTTCCGCGCCCTCATGCTGGAATGCCACACCCGGATGGAGATCATCGTCTCGTTCATGGCCGTGCTGGAGCTCATCAAGTCCCGCGTCCTCGACGCCATCCAGGACGCCGCCTTCGCCGACATCCTCCTCGTCCCCGCAGAGGACGACGAGCAGGCGGAAACCCCGCCCACGGAGTAGCCCGGCACCCCACGGGGCCCCAATGGACAAGCAGCCCATGGGCGAACATCCGCAGCGCGTCGTCGTCCTCGGCGTCACCGGCTCCGGCAAGACCACCGCCGCGCGCCGCATCGCCGATGCCATCGGCGCACACCACATCGAGCTCGATGCCCTTTACTGGGAACCTAACTGGACCGAGGCGGAGATCCCCGTCTTCCAGCAGCGCGTCCGCGACGCCATCGTCGGCCACGATCGCTGGGTCACCGACGGCGGCTACGCGAGCCACGTCATCGACATCACCTGGGTCCGCGCCGATACCATCATCTGGCTCGACTACCCGCTCCGGCTCACCATGTGGCGGCTCTTCCGCCGCACCACCACCCGCCTCATCCGCCGCGAGCAGCTCTGGCAGGGCAACAACGAGTCATTCCGCGCCCAGTTCCTCTCCCGAAACTCCCTCTTCCTCTGGGCCTGGACCTCACACAAGAAGTACCAGCAGTCCTACCCCCACCACCTCGCCCGCCCGGACCTCGCGCTCGCCACCATCCACCGTTTCCACACCCCGAGTGCCTTCCACCACTGGCTCACCAGCCTCGAACCCCCCACCCCGTAGGGGCGAGGCACTGCCTCGCCCTCCCGCTGCCACAGCATCCGCTCCATGCGACAGCGAGAAACCTCCCCGTTCCATCAGCCCCCCATCCCCTGCACTCTGCGTCCTCTGCGCCTCTGCGTTGAATCCACCCGACGACCGACGACCGACGACCGCCTTTACATCTATTGCCGTCGCCCCAACATCGATCCGCTACAATCCCGCCGGTTTCGAGGAAAGGCACATGACCCGCATTCCCGCGCCGCGCGCGCTCCTCTGCGCCGCCGCGCTCCTCCCGCTGGCGCTCTCCGCATGCGACAGAGGCTCCGGCTCCGACGAGCAGCCCTCCGCCGGCAATCCCCGCGCCTTCGCCATGGGCATCAGCACCCTGCCGCGCGAGCTCAACGCCCAGGCCTACGCCGAGACCTTCGAGCTGGCCGCCGATGCAGGCGGTATGGTCCTCATCCAGCGTACGCCTCCCTGGCAAGACTTCCTCCCGGGCGCCTCCGTCGGCGATGAGACCACCACCACCACCGCCGCCGAGATTGATGCGATCGACGCCAATGACCTCACCCTCTTCTTCGCCATCGATCCCACCGACGGCGCCACCGGCCGCGACCGCCTCGCCGGGCTCCCAGCCTCCCACGAGGGCCGCGACTTCAGCGACCCCGACATCCGCGCCGCCTTCGCTTCCTACGCCGAGTACGTCGTCATCAACTACAGGCCCGCCTACCTCGCCCTCGGCGTCGAGATGAACCTCTACTACCAGGAGAACCAGGAGGCCTTCGAGGACTTCATCTCCCTCTACGAAGAAACGTACGATCGCGTGAAGTCCACTTCACCGCAGACGCAGGTAACCGTCACCTTCCAGTTCGAGGATCTCCAGTCCCTCCTGCCCACCGAGGACCGCCACTTCCCCGACTGGCCGCTCATCGCCCGCTTCGAAGACAGGATGGACGTCATGGCCATCAGCACCTACCCCAGCTTCGCCTACGCCCGCGCCACCGACATCCCCGACAACTACTACAGCCAGCTCCGCGGCTTCACCGACAAGCCCATCGTCATCGCCGAGATGGGCTTCGCCTCCGAGCCTGGCGAGACCATGAACAGCGGCTCCGAGACCGAGCAGAGCGCCTTCGTGGCCCGCATCCTGCGCGAGGCCGCGTCGCTCTCCATGCCTGCGATCATCTGGTTCGCCGCCTGGGATCCGGCCTACGCCGAAGGCACCGCGTTCAGCGCCTTCCAGCACATCGGCCTGCTCCACACCGACGGCGCCGAAAAGCCCGCCTGGTCCACCTGGCGCACCGCCGCCCTCCGCCCCCACCACCCCCCATCCCCCGACTGACCCCGAACAGTAGGTGTCCCTCAGGTTGGTGAGTCACTGTGGAGGCGCGAATACGGAACTTGGGCGGAATACACGCTACCGTGTATTGACTGCGGACAGATGTTCTGTTAGCATCGACCTATGGCGACGCATGTCCGCGCGAAATGCCAGGCGACCTCCGAAAATGCCGACGCCGAACGGCTTGGATGCGTGTTTACTCACGATCACGTTGGGCAACACACTTGGCGGCTTGCAGCCTGCAGGCACCGGGAGCAAGCCGAGCGCCTGGGTCTCTGCGAGCATGATCACGAGCCAGCGCTGGGCAAGTAAGCGCCTCTGAGCGGCAACTCGCGCCTAGTGGTCAAGATAGGTGCGGCCAGCGCTCTCGCCGCCCGAATGTCGAGCGATCCCCGGTTGGATTCCAAGGGTTTACTGGTTACCTCTTGCGCTCGGCGTGCGGAGCTCTCTATTATCGTCGTATCGCACAAAAGTTCGAAATGAGCTCTCCGTGCCACCCCGAGCCAAGTACGACCCGACCTATAAGGGCGACAATCTAACGCCTGAACAGCGCCGGCGGACCATGCAGGCTGTCAGACGCCGCGACACGAGTCCGGAAATCGCCTTGCGTCATGCACTGCGCGACGAAGGCTTGGTTGGATATCGCGTCGATTGGCCTAAGGCGCCAGGGAGGCCTGACGTGGCTTTTCCCGGACGCCGAGTGGCGGTCTTCGTAGACGGTGCGTTCTGGCATGGTCGACCAGACCGAGTTCGTCCGGGAAGATCTGCGTACTGGGACGGGAAAATAGCTCGGAACCGCAAACGCGATCTGGCTAATGACGCGGCGTTACGACAAGAGGGCTGGCGTGTTCTTAGGCTATGGGACGACGAAGTCCTTAGAGACGACTCGATCGCACTCCGCGTTAAGCGACTCCTGGAACCCTTTCGGATCGGGGAATTCTTCGCCGGCATCGGTCTCGTTGGCCTAGGACTTGAGGAAGTTGGTGAAGTGGTCTTCGCAAACGACATTGATGCCTGGAAGTACAGACTTTTCGCCAGCAACATTGATCCATCGAACTACGTGTTGCGAGACGTTCGCGATATTCGTGGTGGCGACGTTCCCGATCTTGACCTAGCGACAGCATCATTTCCGTGCACGGACCTGTCACTCGCCGGTAACAGGCGTGGGCTCGCAGGCCACCAGTCCGGCATGTTTTGGGAGTTCGCCCGAGTACTCGAAGAAATGGGTGAACGGAAGCCTCGGGCGATTCTTCTGGAGAACGTTCCCAGCTTCGCCACATCGCACGGCGGACAGGACCTGCGCGACGCGATTTTCAGGCTGAATCAGCTCGGGTATGCGTGCGACCTACTGTTGCTGGATGCTCGCTACTTCGTTGCGCAAAGCCGGCCTCGACTATTCATCGTGGGATCTCAGCAGAAATTCGATTTCCCGAGCGACTGGAGCAAGAGCCCTATCCGGCCCGCCTGGATTCGCGACTTCGTCGTTTCAAATCGGCGATTGGTCATGCAAGCACTTCCGCTCCAACCTCCAGAGGCAAACGGTTCACCTCTGTCATCGTGTATCGAACGTCTAAGTGCCGATGATGGGCGGTGGTGGAATAAGACTCAGGTTATCGACTTTCGAACATCCTTGTCTCCTGTCCAGGCACGGCGTCTGCGGTCGCTTGCGTCCTCCGAGGAGGTCTCCTGGGCCACGGCGTATCGACGAACTCGACACGGGAAGGCTGTATGGGAAATCAGGCACGATTCGATCAGCGGTTGTTTACGAACTGCCCGCGGGGGCTCAAGTAGGCAAGCGTTGGTTGAGGCCGGCGATGGAATCGTGCGCGTGCGATGGATGACTTCGCGAGAGTATGCTGCGTTGCAGGGAGCGCCGGGCTTCCGCATTCCAGACGACATTCCTGAAAACAGAGCGCTTTTTGGTTTCGGGGACGCTGTTTGTGTTCCAGTCATCCAGTGGCTGGGCCGCCACTATCTTAGGCCGCTGCTCGAAGGTCAATTCTCGCCGTCGAAGGCGCGACAAGAGGAGTCCTATGCCTAACGGTCCATCGTGGGCTGCATCAATTATCCCGTGTCGGCACAACGTCTCCACTGTTCAGGTCGAAACTCTAAAGGGCTTCCTGAGGGACCTCGCGACATCGAGGCCGCAGCTGCTTGACGAGTTGGGGATCTCAGTCGCGGACTATCCGATGATCTTGCGCGCTGCCGTGGAGAGCCTGCGCGGGACAGCAGCGGCCACGACCAGCGAGAAGCGTCACTTCCTCGAGGCCATCTTGGATTTTGGGGTGAGCAGGCAGAGATTTCGCGAATGGAACTTCGTGGGAACTGGAAACCGACAGGACTATCGGATTGAGCTTCCTGACGGCGTGAGCGTTGGCGTTGAAGCCAAAGGTTGTCCCGATGGCAACAATACAACGATCTGGGAGCGACCGAGTTGGGCTCGAGAGTTCTTCGTGTGGTGTATGTGCCCCGAGAGTCTGGTTAATCATCCCGGTCAGGGCGTGTGGTCGGGCGTGTCGACGCGCCTACTGCCGAAACTGGCGGCTGAGCGAGAACGCGGTCAGGCGGACGCGATGATTTTCTGGGACGGCCGGTGTGGAAGCGCCCTCCGCCCATGTCCCAAGAGCTATGGAGTGCAAGGCGACCTTCGTGCTCGAGCCACCGGCATTCCCGGCCAAGACGGGCGAACGTGGATGCCTCCTCCGTGCATCTACCTCCTTCCGGCCTCTCCTCCCAATGTTCGTAACAATCGGATCCCCACGGTCCATCGCGCGCGCGACCTACAATTTGTCACGGCGTTGCTCGATCTCTTCGAAGTACCACGGGAGGAGCACGAATCTAACGTTCATACCGGGAGCGTCGAGGCACAAGGTACGTCGTCCGGGATGCGGATCAGGGTTGCGGTCACATCACGGTGCTGGCCTGATGGACAAGACAGGCGACACGTCGCCGAGTGGAAGCCCCTGCGTCGCGAACAGTAGCAGTAATACTCCCGACTGCCCGAGATTCGTTTGTAGCTGCTGCGTTCGATAGGATCGCGGCAGTTCGCGGTTGCGTGAGGAGGATGATCGTGTCGAAGGGCGCGTCGGATGAATTGACCGTGTTGTGCGTGGTCTCCCACACGCACTGGGACCGGGAGTGGTACCTGCCGTACCAGTCCTTCCGCGTGCGGTTGGTGGGGCTCTTCGACCAGCTCATCGAGCTGTTTGACAGCGACCCCGAGTACAAACACTTCCTGCTGGACGGGCACACGATCCCCATCGAGGACTACCTGGAGGTGCGGCCGGACCGCGCGGACGACATCGAGCGGCTGGTGCAGACCGGAAAGCTGCAGGTCGGGCCCTGGTACATCATCCCCGACGAGGCCCTGCCCGGCGGCGAGGCGCACGTGCGGAACTTCCTGCGCGGGCACCGGGTGGCGGCGCGCTTCGGGCCGGTGATGAAGGTGGGGTACATCCCCGATCCCTTCGGCCAGATCGCGCACATGCCGGCCATCCTCAACGGCTTCGGCATCCATGACGCGACGATGTGGCGCGGCACCGACGACTCGCTGAAGACGACGGAGTTCTTCTGGCGCTCGCCCGACGGCAGCGAGGTGCTGGCGATCCACAAGCCGATGGGCTACGGGGTCGCGGCGACGCTCCCGCGCAACATCAAGGCGCTCTCAGGCAGGGTGCGGTTGATCCGCGACGCCCTCGAGCCGCTGGCCACGACGCCGTACCTGCTCGTGATGAATGGCAGCGACCACCTGCCGCCGCAGCCCGAGCTGTCCTCGATGCTCCGTGAGCTCAATATAGATATGGAAGGCTCCCAGCGACCGGCGGTCGCCGAGCACGTCTCGTTGCCGGAGGTGTTCGCCCGCGTCCGCGCGTACATCGGCGACCGCAAGAGCGAATGGCCGTCGCACGAGGGGGAGTTCCGCAGCGGCCAGCGGGCGCACCTGCTGCCGGGCGTGCTCTCGGCGCGCATGTGGATCAAGCAGCGGAACCAGGCGTGCGAGGATCTGCTCGCGCACTGGGCCGAGCCCTTCAGCGCCTGGGCCGACATGCTGCGGAAGCAGACGCCGCCGGAGTGGAAGGAGCCCCTGCCGCCGACGACCGGCCATATGCCGTTCCCCACGTCGGAGGCGTCGATCGCGGCGCTGGTCGACCGCGCGTGGCGCTACCTGCTGGAGAACCAGCCGCACGACTCGATCTGCGGGTGCAGTGTGGACGGCGTGCACGAGGAGATGCGGCAGCGCTACGACTGGGTGGAGCAGGTCGGCGAGGAGATCGTCCGGCAGTCGCTGCGCGCGATCGGCGCCCTGGCCCCGGGCGACCCACTCGGCACGATCGCCGTCTTCAACCCCACGCCCCACCCCGCGACGGGGTTTGTGACGGCGACGGTGCCGTGGTCGGATGAACGGCCGTTCACCGGCGTCATGGTCGCCGGTGAGAGCAAAGAGCAAACGGCAAACGGCAAAGGTGTGAACCCGGTCAGCGTGATCGGGGAGGTACAGCGCTTCGCGATCCCGGAAGGCGCGCCAGCGGGGTATGACGCCGCTCGAGCCGAGATCGGCTTCGTCGCAACCGACGTGCCGGGGTACGGCTACAAGGTGTATCGGCTAGAGACCACAGGCGTAGGGGCGCAGCCTGCTGCGCCCTCCAATGAGACGATCCAGAACGAGGCTCTTTCCGTAGCATTTGATTCCGTCTCCGAAACCCTCACGGTGACGGACAAGCGCAGTGGAAGAGCCTACGCCGGCCTCAACCGCTTCGTGTCCGGCGGCGATCGCGGCGACGAGTACAACTTCTGCGTGCCCGAAACGGAAACCATCGTCGACCGGCCCGCATCTCCACCCGCAATTCGGGTCGAGCATCCGGCACCCGGCGTGTCGCAGCTCATCATCGAGTCGGTGTACCGGCTCCCGGCGCGCCTGGCCGGCGACCGTGCATCGCGGGCGAGCGAGACGGTAGAAGAGCGCATTACGTCCACGGTCACCCTCACCGACGGCGTCCCGCGCGTCGACGTGCACACCGTCGTCGACAACGCGGCGGAGGACCACCGGCTCCGCGTGCACTTCCCCTCGGGCATCAAGACGGATGTCTCGAAGGCCGATCAGCACTTCGGCGTCATCCAGCGGCCGCTCGCGCTGCGGGCGTGGGATCCGGCGACATGGATGGAGCAGCCCCTGGGTACGTACCCGCAGAAAGCCTTCGTCTCAGTCGACGACGGCGCCTTCGGCCTGACGATCGCCAACCGGGGGCTGCCGGAGTACGAGGTCCTCGATACGCCCGAAGGCGCGGAGATCGCCGTGACGCTGATGCGGTGCGTCGGATGGCTGTCGCGGAGCGACATCTCGTCACGCCGCGGCGGCGCGGGGCCGCAGTTGGCGACGCCGGGCGCGCAGATGCTCGGCACGTGGTCGTTCGACTACAGCATCATCCCGCACGCGGGCGACTGGGCCGCCGCGGCGGCGCATGTGGCAGCGGTGCAGCACCTGCGGCCGATGCGCGCGCGCTGGAACCGCCACGGGCTGGGGCAGATCGCGGCGGAGGGGTCGCTGGTGTCGGTGTCATCGCCGGCGTTCGTGGTGAGCGCGATTAAGCGCGCGGAAGACGGCGACGGCATGATCGTGCGCGTGTACAACACGCTGAACGCCGAG
>JACRBR010000049.1 GCA_016213125.1 Chloroflexota bacterium
ACGTGATCGCGTGGTCGCCGCCGACGAACACCGGCACGCGGCAGTTGCGCCGGGCGAGGCGCGCCGCCTCGGTGATGATGTCGAAGTTCTCCATGAGGTCGACGGTGCGCACGTCGACGTCGCCGACGTCGGCCATCGACACGCCGGCGAGGATGCGCGCGCCGCTCTCGGCGTCGATCCACCCGTTCCATTCGGCGTCGGGCTCGTAGCGCGTCGACGCGTCGCGGATGGCAGCCGGGCCGAAGCGCGCGCCCGGCCGGTCGTTCGTGCCCGCGTCGAACGGCACGCCCACGAACCCCACATCGGCCCGCCACGTCTCCATGTCCTCGACGACGGGCGCCCGGAAGAACGACGCGAACCCGTGCCGGACCACGCCCTCGCTGTGCGTGGGACTGGCGGCGGTGCTGGGACGGCGGAAGATGGTGGTCATGTCAGATGTTCGTCCATTTGAAGGCGACGATGGAGGATGAAATATGGATGATGGAGCGCGCGCCTTTCCATCTTCCATCCTCTATCGTCCATCTTCGTCTCCAGTTCAGGGATTTCCCTTAGTCAGTCGATCTGCGCTCTCTGCAGCCGCCCTGAGTAGTCCACGTACACCGACTTCCACTCCGAGAACGTTTCCAGCGCCGCCGTGCCCGCCTCCCGGTGCCCGTTCCCGGTGCCGCGGGTGCCGCCGAACGGCAGGTGCACCTCGGCGCCGATCGTCCCCGCGTTCACGTACACGATGCCCGTGTCCAACGACTCGATCGCCCGGAACGCCTGGTTCACGTCGCGCGTGTAGATCGACGACGACAGTCCGTACGGCACGCCGTTGTTCACTTCCACCGCCTCTTCGAGGGAGTCGACTTTGATGAGCGCTGTCACCGGACCGAAGATCTCCTCCTGCGCGATACGCATCGAGGGCTTCACGTTCGCGAACACCGTTGGCTCGAAGAAGTAGCCGCCGTTGAGGCCGTCGCCCTTCGCCACGTTGCCGCCACACAGCAGCGTCGCGCCCTCGCCGCGTCCGATCGGGATGTACGACGCCACCTTGTCGAGCTGGTCCTTGTTCACCACCGGCCCCACGTCCGTCGCGTTGTCGAGCCCGTTGCCGAGGCGCAGCTTCTTCGTCCGCGCGACCAGCTTCTCGGCGAAGGCGTCGTGCACGCCGGACTGCACGATGACGCGGCTGGCGGCGGTGCAGCGCTGTCCCGTCGTGCCGAACGCGCTCCACACCACGCCGTCGAGAGCGAGGTCGAGGTCGGCGTCGTCGAGGATGGTGATGGCGTTCTTGCCGCCCATCTCCAGCGACACCTGCTTCCCCAGCTCCGCGCAGCGCACGGCGATCTGCTTCCCGACGGCGTTCGAGCCCGTGAACGAGATCATACGCACGTCCGGGTGCTCGATGAGCGCTGCACCCGTCGTCGAGCCACTGCCGTGCACCAGGTTCAGCACGCCCGGCGGCAGCCCCGCCTCCTCCAGCGTCTTCACCAGGTTGTGCGCGCTCTTCGGCGAGAACTGCGACGGTTTGAAGACGACGGTGTTACCCAGGATCAGCGCCGGCATGATCTTCCACGACGGGATCGCCATCGGGAAGTTCCACGGCGTGATGAGGCCGACGACGCCGACGGGCGCGCGCAGTGACATCGCGAACTTGTCCGGCAGCTCGGCGGGCGTGGTCTGGCCGAACTGCCGCCGGCCCTCGCCCGCCATGTAGTAGGTCATATCGATCGCTTCCTGCACGTCGCCGCGCGCCTCGGCGATGACCTTGCCCATCTCCTCCGTCAGATCCCGCGCGAACTCCTCCTTGCGCCGCACCAGCAGTTCGGCCGCGCGGAACAGGATCTCCGCGCGCTTCGGCGCCGGCGTCCGCCGCCAGCCGCGGGCCGCCTCGCCCGCCGCGCAGACCGCCGCGGCCACGTCCTCGGCCGAGGACTGCGGGTACGAGCCGGTGTTCTCGCCGGTCGCGGGGTTCTCGCGAGAGAAGGTGGCGCCGGAACGGGCGGGGACCCACTGTCCGTTGATGAAGTTGGAGTATTCGAGTGACATAAGCGCACCTCCTTCGAGGCTCACCCTTTCACTCTAACTCTCGGTCGTAGCGGGGTAGTTTCTGTATTGGCAGTGGCGCTGCAATTCGAGGACGGTCACCGTTCCTCAAGCTCGTATGGCTCACCGTTAATAAGGAACCGCACCGGCTCCGGTTGCCCGAAGCGGTCAACCTTCACCTCGACCGCGATCGTGTGCCCGCTGCCGGACGGCAGGCTCGCGGCCGCGTCATCGGGCACGTACACGTCCTCGATCCCGTACCGCAGCGTGTATCGCTCCCGCCCCACGCTGCCTCCGTAGTACGAGTAGTCGCTCTTGATGAGCACCGCATTGTCGTACGATCGATCGCGCCTGTTGTGCAGCGCGAGCGGCTGCCAGGTGCCGTCGGAGCGCTCGCCCAGCTCGACGTAGACGTAGTGCATGAACTCGTCGTCGCCGGGCAGCGCCGCCACGTCGACGGTCGAGATCTCATACCGCACGGGGCGGCTGTCGCTGCCGGCGATGGTCTGCGGGTCCGTCGTCTGGAGCTTCAGCAGCACGGTGTCGCGGGTCAGCAGCGTGTACTCGCGGAACCCCAGCACCGACAGCAGGATCAGCACCTGGAACGCCACGACGGCGATGAGCTTCGGCAGGGGCCGGGAGAAGAGCTCGCTCATGGCGCCCCCGAATGGAGCGCGGGCGCCCTCGCCCGCGTATCGCCGGTTGAAGCCTCTTCATCCATCCGCGCCACCAGCGTCCTCCGCAGCCGCTCCAACCCGAACGCGACGGCCAGCAGCAGCACGCCGCCGATGATGAAGAACGCCGAGTTCGTCAGCAATGACCAGAACACGTCGACGTAGCGCGTGAGCACGCCCACCGCCACCAGCAGCAGCCCGAAGTTCACGTAGCGCTCGTCGCCGCGCAGGTAGCCGCGCGTGACGATGCCCGCCGCCGCTGCGAAGAACACTGCGTTGAATACGACGGCGTACCCCGTCCACGCCGGCCACGTGGAGACCACCGCCGCCACCGCCAGCAGCGCCGCCAGGATCCCCGTCTCGATATCAGCCTCCAGATCGCGCGCGCGCGTGGCGAACTGCGCTGCCACGAGCGCCGCCGCGATCGCGATCGACACGTACACCACCGCCGGCGCTGCGTACGACTCGATACCGTCGTCGATGATCGAGCGCCACGGCTCGTCGAACGTGAAGACGTATACCAGAGCAAGCGTCACCACCGTCCCTACGAACAGGTACACCTCGCCGAACTTCTCCCACGCCGCTCGCATCGCGTGCAGGTGGCCGGCGGCGTACAGCGCCACGCCCAGCACGCCGATCACGATAAGCACCGAATCGGCCTTCTCCGTTTCGGCGTATCGAGCGATCAGCCAGAAGATTACGGAGATGACGAAGTTGCCGATGCCGAACAGCAGCACGATGCGTGAGCCGAACGCGTACGCCAGCGGCAGCGTGCCGATCGCCGCGAGCAGGAAGTACTGCGGCGCCGGCTGCTCGTCGTTAGCCGTCGTGAGCGGCAGGCCATAGATGTCGGCGAAGAGGAACAGTCCCGCTTCGAACAGCAGGACGCCGAGCAGCAGTAGCGCACCGCCGATGCGGTCCATGCCGTAGCGGTACGTCAGCAGGTAGCCCCCGGCGTAGGCGGCGAACATGCCGGCGAAGACGACGGCCGTGCGGAACCAGTCGGGCATCTCGCGCCACTGCGACGCGAACAGCAGCACCACGCCGCCCGCCAGCACCAGCGCGCCGATGAGGGAGACCGCCGTCACCAGCCACCCCATCCGCAGCGCGCCCACCAGCCGTGGCTCCCCTGCGCCGATGCGCGAGAGGATCGCCCGCTCCTGCTCGGCGGAGATCAGCCCCTCGTGCTGCCAGACGGCCACATCGTGGGCCAGCCGCTCGACGTACGTTTCGTCATCCACGGCCACAGTATGCGCGTTCGCGGCCATCCCTAGCAGGCGCGTAGGTACTACTTCCGGGGTACGTATGGACTATTCCCGCCCGAACCGGCCGCGGTCAAAGGAAGTGCTCGCGCGGCTTGGAGAGCACGTTCGTCACCTGTAGCCAGCACAGCGGCTCCGAGCCCTCGGGCGCAAATGGGCGGGTGAGGCCGACTCGGATCAGCGCTCGGTTGGCGTCGAACTCCTCTTTAAAGCGCTCGAGGTGGTCGGTCCCGCATGACTCGCACTTCGCCTGATGCTGCTTGACACGCAAGTCCTGCAACGGCACGCCGGGCCAGTAGGCCAGTGTGTCGTCTTTGAAAGCGAGGCGAGGCCGGTTGTTCTTGTCCGCGCACGCTCGTACGTACAACACGGAGACCGTGGCGAGAGAGCGGACGCCGCTCCCCGGCTCCCAGGCGCTGTTGCCGTTTCTTCCCTTGATGGAAGGCTCGCTGAACGCCTGCTCGACTGACGTGAGGACCGTCGACTGGACTGCCTTCGCAAGGTCGCTCACTGGCGAGATGCCGACGCGCTTCAGAGAACGGGGATTCCATTCGCAGTCCTCGACGTGCGGTGGGACCGCGTTCCTCATGCGTTTCGCGTCCACCTTCAGGATGTCGCCCGGGGCCAGCCCGCCCAGGGCGGCAATGAGGCGTTGCGTTGGCTGGGGATTGGCGAGCCGGATCGTCTCGTCCGTCGCGAGATCGAGGCCCGCTACACAGACGGTGTCGGCGGACATCGCCGTCACGTCCAGCAGGACGATCGTCCGGCTCATAACAGGACTTCTTGGACGCATACCTAGCTCGGAGCGGACTTGTGGATAGAGAGATGTTCGATCTTGAGCCCGGGGATCACCTCCGTCATGTCGAGCGCAACCGCCTTACGGTGGCACTCGTCCGGATTGGCCTCGCTGCACATGATGCACACTGCGGACTCTCCACCGTCAGCGCGCACCAGCCGCGCCAGCTCGTCGAGCCCGTCCGACCATTCGTCGGTCGAACGCAGGTGCGCAACAATGACCGCATCGAGCTTGCCCTGCTTCCAGCGTTCGGCGATCTCCGGATCGCGCGGCATCCCGCCCAGGCGATCGCCAAGAAACCGGTACCGGAGGCCCGCCTGCTCGACCGCAGCCTGCAGCGGACCGAAGTCGAAGTGCTGCATGCGGCTCCGAGGCTTGCTACGTACGTCGACAAGCACACAGACGCTGTTATCACGCAGGGCGTCAATGAGCGCGGGCAGCTCGGCAGTGCTGTGACCGATCGTGAAGAGCTTCATGCGGTCACACCGGCCATCGCGTCCTCGATCAGCCGTCGGAGCACGCTGCGGTGGCACTCGTCGCCGTCCTTGCACATGCACATGATGGTCACCGTCTGCGTCCGTGCCGCCTCAGCCAGCGCCGCGATCTCCGCCCGCTGCTCCTCGCCGCGCATCAGCTCCAGGTATTGCCGCTCGTACTCCGGCCAGCCGATCTCGCCAGCCTTGAACGCGTGCAGGAGCTCCCGTGTCGGCCCCAGGATGCGCTTGTACACGCCGCCGCGCTCCTTCGAGACGCCGCGGGGCCAGTAGTTCGTCGTGAGCACGCGCAGCCCGTCGTTGGGCTCGGCCGGTTCGTACACACTCTTCGTTCGGACGGGCATATCGCGATTAGAACATACCTTCTAATCGAGCGTCAAGAGGGGGACGCCGCCAATTCCGGCGTTCCCGCCAGCATGTCAAGCGTGCGCTGCGTCAGCTCCCGCCACCCCTCGCCCGCCGACTCCAGGTCGATGCGCAGCTGCGTGTGGCCGACGGCCACCGCGCCTGTGCGCTCCAGCTCGCGGCGGGCTGACGGCGCCAGCATCGCCTGGAAGTCGCGGCTGTCAACCGAACGCATGGAGATGATGGCGCGGCCGCCGGGGCCGTCTTCCCGCGCGACCGACTGCACGCCCGCGCGCTTCGCCAGCGTCCGCAGGTGGACGACGTACAGCAGGTTGCGCACGGGCGTCGGTGGCGGACCGAAGCGGTCCTGCAGCTCGCGTTCCAGCTCCTCAGCCGCGCTGTCTCCCTCCGCGGCCGCCATGCGCTGGTAGAGCGCCAGTCGCACGTTGGGGTCGCCGATGTAGCTCTCCGGGATGAACGCCGCGATCGGCAGGTCGATGATGATGGGCGGCTGCAGCTTCGGGGGCGGTGGCGGCTCGCCGCGCGCCAGCGCCTTCAGTCCCTCGACCGCGTCGGCCAGCAGTTTCACGTACAGGTCGAACCCCACCGTCCCGATCTGACCCGACTGCTCGGCGCCCAGCAGGTTGCCCGCGCCGCGGATCTCCAGGTCCCGCAGCGCGATCTGGAACCCGGCGCCCAGCTCCGTCGCCTCGAAGATCGTCTGCAGCCGCTTCTGCGCGACCTCGCTGAGCGCGCGGCTCTTCTCGTACAGCAGGTACGCGTACGCACGCGCCGCCCCGCGCCCGACGCGCCCACGGAGCTGGTAGAGCTGCGCGAGGCCGAACCGGTCGGCGTTGTTGATGACGATCGTGTTCACGTTCGGAATATCCAGCCCCGACTCGATGATCGTCGTGCAGACGAGGACGTCGGCCTTGCCCTCGGTGAACTCCAGCATCACGCGTTCCAGGATGTCCTCGTGCATCTGACCGTGGCCGATCAGGATCTCCGCTTCGGGAACGATCTCGCGCAGGTGCCGCGCCACCAGCTCGATGTTGTGCACGCGGTTGTGCACGAAGTACACCTGCCCGCCGCGCTCCATCTCCCGCACGATCGCCTCGCGCACCAGGTGATCGTCGAACTCCGTGACGTAGGTCTTGATCGGCAGCCGCTCTTCCGGCGGCGTCTCGATCGTCGACATGTCCCGGATGCCCGTCAGCGCCATGTTCAGCGTGCGGGGGATCGGCGTGGCCGTCAGCGTCAGCACGTCGACCTCGCTGCGCATCTGCTTCAGCCGCTCCTTGTGCGTCACACCGAACCGCTGCTCCTCGTCGATGATGATGAGGCCCAGGTTCTTGAACGCGATGTCCTTCTGCAGGAGCCGGTGCGTGCCGATGACGATGTCCACGCCCCCGGCCGCAAGCTCCCCCGCGATGCGCCGCTGATCCTTGTCGCTGCGGAACCGCGACAGCATCTCCACCCGCACGGGGAAGCCAGCCAGCCGCTGCCGGAAGGTGTTGTAGTGCTGCTGCGCCAGCACCGTCGTCGGTACCAGCACAGCCACCTGCGTGCCGTGGACGTCGGCCTTGAACGCCGCCCGCACAGCCACCTCTGTCTTGCCGTAGCCGACGTCGCCGCACACCAGGCGGTCCATCGGCCGAACGTCCTCCATATCGCGCTTCACGTCGCGGATCGCCGCCTGCTGGTCGGGCGTCTCGACGTACGGGAACGATGCCGACAGCTCCGTCTCCCATGCGCCGTCGGGCGGGAACGTGTGCCCCTGCGCGACCTCGCGCGACGCGTAGAGCTGCAGCAGCTCCTTCGCCAGCTCCTGGACCGCGCCCCGCACCCGCGCCTTCGCCCGCACCCACTCCTGCGACCCCAGCCTCGTCAGGGACGGGCGATGCTCGCTGGGGCCGACGTAGCGCGACACGCGGTCCACCTGCTCGACTGGCACATACAGGCGGTCGCCGTCGGCGTACTGCAGCTCCAGGTACTCGCGCTCGTTGCCGTCGATGCCACGCCGCACCAGCCCGGCGAACCTGGCGATGCCGTGCTCTATGTGCACGACATAGCTGCCTGCCTCGAGATCGGCGAGGAACGCCTCGCGCGAAGACCCCCTGCGTGGCGGCGCACGGCGCTGCTTGGTGAAGCCGAACACCTCGGCGTCGGTCAGCAGCGTGAGCCCCGCGCCCTCCTCGCCCACCGACCAGCCGTGCGGCAGCGAGCCGTGCATCACCGTAAGCGCGCCGCGCCCGAGGTGCGGCTCGGTCATCGTCTCCGCCAGCCGCGCGAACACATCGTGCTCTTCCAGCAGGTCCGCCAGCCGCTTCGACTGCGTGGACACGATCACCACCTGCTGCCCGCGACGCAGCGTCTGCGTCAGTTCGTCGGCAAGCACGCGCAGCCGCCCGCCGTAAGCCGCCGCCGGCCCGAAGGGCAGCCGCACCGCCGCCTGCGCCTCGGACGACGGCAGCGCTTCCTCGTCGCCGACCGCCCAGCGCGAGAGGTTCAGCCGCCGCTGCAGCGCCTCAATGGCGTCGCGCAGCTCCGTCCACGTAGCGTGAGGCTCCGGCAGGCCGTGTGGCAGCTCGCCCCGAAGCTCCAGCTCGCGCCTCGCCTCGTGCGCCTGCCCGTCGTGTTCCTGCTGCACCGCCGCGACGTCCGCCGGCTCGTCGATGATGACGAGCGCCTCAACCGGCACCTCCGTAGCGAGAGCCTTCAGCTCGCGCGGGTTCTCGATCAGGTGGTCCAGCAGTGTCGATGTCGTGAGGAACGGCGTGTAGATATCGTCGCCCGTGAATGCTGCACCCTCGAGAAGCGCCGCAATGTCCTGCTGGACGCGCTCCCGCTGCTCGCCGCGAAGATCCTGCGGCTGCATGCGCTCCGCCAGATGCCGCATCCGGATCGGATCAAGCACCAGCTCTCGTGCCGGCCCGATACGGATGGCATCCCGTTGTTCCGACGAGCGTTGCGTCGCCGCGTCGAACGCACGGATCGACTCCACCTGGTCGCCGAACAGCTCGATTCGAAGCGGCAGGTCCTCCGCAGGTGGCCATACGTCGACGATGCCGCCGCGCCGCGACGCCTCGCCCGGCGCCGACACCTGCGGCTCGATGCGGTACCCGCCCGCATCGAGAGCGCGCAGCAGTTCAAGCTGCTCCAGCTTGCCGCCGCGGCCGACCTCGATGGTCGCGCGGGTCAGCTCCGCGGGCGAGAGCGTCCGCTGCGCGACCGCTGCCGCGCAGGTCACCACGATCGCGTCCGTCGACGAACGCAGCCTTTCCAACACGGACAACCGCGCTGTCACGTCGTCCGCATCGGGCGCGAGGCGCTCGTACGGGAGCGCGTCGCGCTCGGGGAAGACCAGCACGCGCTCCGCCGCCGCCTCACCGAGCCAGGCGCGCAGTTCGTCGGCGAGCGTGTCCGCGTGCTGCGGTTTGGGCGCGATGATGACGATGGGCGCCTCCGCAGTCCGTGCCAGCGCCGCGATAACGGCGGCCTTCGCGCCGTCGCTGACGCCGAGGGTGAGCGACCGCTCGCCGGACATACGGCTGCGGAGCCGGTCGAGCTCGACCGCCCCCTCGATGACGGGCAACAGCGCCGAAAGGTCCATGCGCCTCCCGCGCGCAGCACAAACTGGGGCTGATCGCCAGATCAGCCCCTTCGGATGGCGTCAGTGTAACAGTCCTGGCATTGCCATCGCCCGGTACACTGCCTGGGAGAGGTATGCGATGGCAGGATCGACACCTAGCGTGCATTTGCCCGAGGAATTGGCCGAGCGCCTGCGTAAGGGCGCCCTGAAGGGTGCGTCGCTCGACGACCAGGTCAAGCGCGCCCTCGCGATCCACCTGTTCCTCACCCATCAGGTCACACTTGGCTCGGCCGCCGAGCTCGCCGACACGTCCTACCGCGACTTCTGGGATCTGCTGGTGGAGTTGGGCTTGCCCGTCTTGGAATATGGGGCGGAGCAGCGTGAGGAAGATGCTGCGGGTCTCCGTGAATACAATCGCCGCAAGTCCGCCTCGTGATCGTTGTTTGCGATGCCAGCGTCATCATTGTGCTGGCGAAGATCGGCTACCTCACCCTCCTGCGAGACCTCTTCGGCTCCGTCCTGATTCCGCAGAGCGTGTATGCGGAGTCCATCGCGAGGGATAGCGCGGTTGAATCGGCCGCTTTTGCTCTCGCCGTCGATGATGGTTGGATCCGCATTGTGCCTGATCCGGAGGGTTTGCCCGCCGGTTCAGGGAGAGGGGAACGTGCAGCCCTCGCGATTGCCTCAGGCTTGCATGCAGATCTCATCGTCATCGACGATCTGGCCGCGCGCAAACAGGCGATCGCCGCTGGGCTCCCGATCACGGGCACTGTCGGCGTCCTCCGCCGTGCAATCGATGCCAAACTGATTGCTGGCGGGGATCACCTAGTGAGTATGCTGGTCGGCGTAGGGTTTCGGGCGACAGACGAACTGCTAAATCAGCTCGGCTAGTTTCGCGTTTGCCCAGTCACTCGCTTATCCCGCCATCATCGCGGTTGTACACATTCATCGCCGCCTCGATGCCCTGCGCCAGCGCGCACTCGATCGCCTCGACCGCGCGTTCCACACCGGCGTCGAGCACCGCCTTCTCATCGGGCGGCGGGTCGCTGAGCACCCAGCTCGCGACGTGCTCGGGCTCCCAAGACGGCTCGCCGCGCACCACCGGCCGGCCGATGCCGACGCGCACGCGGGGAAAGTCCTCGGTCTTCAGCACCCGGATGATGTCCGACATGCCCTTCTGCCCGCCGCCGCCGCCTTTGCGACGTATGCGGACCCTGCCTGCCGGCAGATCCAGGTGATCGCACACGACGAGGATCTCGCGGGCGTGGTCGATGTTCAGCTTCTTCACCAGCGCCCACACCGCCTTGCCGCTGTCGTTGTTAAAGGTGCGCGTCCTCGCGACGGCCACCCGCCGCCCGGCGATCTCGCCCTCCGCCACGGCGAAGGTGCCGGTTTTCGTCGAGAAGTCGAGCCGGTGCTTCTTCGCCAGCCGGTTCACGACCCAGAACCCGACGTTCCGCCGGTTGCCCGCATATTCCGGACCCGGATTCCCCAGCGCGAACACGAGGCGGATGTCGAACTCGCGCTCCGCGTCGGCGTCGCCTGCGACGTCAGGCGATTTGAAGACCCGCTTCAGGAATCCGCTCACGAACCTCCCGCTTTCTTCGCCGCGTTCTTCGCCGCGCGCCCTCGGAACGGCACGACCGTTGGCGCGTCAGGGCTGGTTTCCGGCTTCTTTGTCCTACGCCTCGTCGGCTCCTTCGCTACCGGCGCCGAGCCCATCACGTCGGCCAGCAGCCGCTGCATCGCGTCGTGACCAAGCGCCGGGTCGTCCGGCCCGAACAGCTTCAGGAAGCGAAGGTCCTCGCGGAACTCCTCCAGCGTCGAGCGAGGTGTCTCGCCAGCCTCCAGCCGTCGCAGGCCGCGGCGCAGCCGTGCGATACCCGGAGCACGAGACGGCGGGCGTTGGCTGCGGTCAGCCGGCTCCAGCCGCGTTCGCAGCTCCACCAGCGCGTCCGATCCCGCCGGCGCGCCAAGTTCGTGCCGGATCAGCGCGACGTACGCGGGCAGCAGATCGTCCATTACGAGTGGATGATAGTCGGTACGAGGCTCCCGTGCGTTCAGCCCGCAGCAACGCCGGCCGTGCGCTTCGCCCGTGACCGTTCGACGATCGCCGGCAGGGTGCGCAGAACGTAGTCGATGTCTTCGGCCGTCGTGTCCGGCCCAAGGCTGAACCGCAGCGTCGACGCGGCTTGCTCCAGCGGCACCCCGCAGGCGATGAGCACATGTGACGGCTCGATCGTCGTCGCGTTGCAGGCAGCTCCCGCGCTCACCATGATCCCGGCCGCGTCCAGGTCGGCGACCAGGTCGCGCGAATCGGCGCCGTCGAAGCTGATGCTGACGTTGTTCGCCAGCCGCCGTTCCGAGTGTCCGTGCAG
>JACRBR010000051.1 GCA_016213125.1 Chloroflexota bacterium
CCGTTAAGAAGATCCTGGCCGAAAAGGACAAGGACAAGAAGAAGGCGCTGGTCGAGCAGTTCAAGGCGGACAACGCGGATCATCTGGATGCCCTGATCGACCCGGACCATCCGGATCTCGGGCCGAAGAACAATCAGTTCGCGTTCGTCTGGGGGCGGCTCAAGGGCGGCCGCAGCGACTTCATCTCCCGGTTCACGCGGGACGCTTTCGGATCCGCAAACGCCCACGGGCACACCACGGTGTGCCAGGGTTCGCTGTACTTTACCGGCAAAGCCATGAGCGAGCAGTTCGTCGAGGGGAAGTTCAGCGGTGGGAAGAAGTTCTTCTGGCAGGCGGACCTGGGCGAGGCCGAATTCGTCATCTTCGTGGGGGTCAACCCGTTCGAGGCGAGCCAGAGCCCGTCGCTTCGCGTGCCCATGATCACCGAAGGGCTCTCCAGTGGTCGGCTGAAGTACGCCGTGCTAGATCCCCGGATGTCGCGGACGGCCGCGAAAGCCTGGAAGTGGCTGCCGATCAAGCCCGGGACCGAGGGTGCCGCGGCGCTGGCGATGATCCGTTGGGTCATCGAGAACGAGCGATACGACGCGACGTTCCTTTCCAACGCGAACAAGGCGGCTGCCACAGCCGACAAGGAGCCGAGCTGGTCAAACGCCTCCTGGCTCGTGAAAATCGACGACAAGGGTGAACCGGGCAAGTTCCTGCGCGCGTCCGAGATCGGTCTGGCCGAAAAGGAGACCCGCACCAACAAGGATGGCAAGGAATGGGAGTTCGACGCCTTCGTCGTGCTTAAGGACGGTCAGCCGGTGGCGTTTGATCCGAACGACGACAAGAACGCTGTCGAGGGCGATCTTCTCATCGATGTAACACTCGAGGGCATCCGGGCCAAGAGCTCGATGCAGCTCTTGAAGGAAGAAGCCGAGACCAACTCCATTGAGCAGTGGGCGGAGATCGCCGACCTGCGGGCGAGCGACCTGGAAACGCTCGCGGCGGAATTCACGAGCCACGGAAAGAAGGCAGTAGCTGAGATTCACCGTGGCGTGTCGCAGCACACGAATGGGCTCTACAACTGCAGCACGTGGTTCAGCCTCAACCTGCTTGTCGGGAACTACGACTGGAAGGGCGGGCTAAGCGCGGGCGCAACGTACGACCAGACGGGCGCCAAGGACGGGCAGCCCTACCCGCTGGCCAAGATGCACCCTGGCAAGCTGAACCCGTTCGGGACGAGCATCATCCGCCACGACGCCAAGTACGAGGAAAGCACCATCTTCGAGGGCTACCCGGCCAAGCGCCCCTGGTATCCGCTCTCGAGCGATATCTATCAAGAGATCATCCCCTCGGCGGGCGACATGTACCCGTATCAGATCAAGGCGATGATCCTGTACATGGGGTCGCCGATCTACTCGTTGCCGGCGGGCAATACCAACATCGACATCCTCGCCGACCCGGAGAAGCTCCCGCTCTTCATCGCCAGCGATATTGTCGTGGGTGAGACTTCCATGTACGCGGACTACATCTTCCCGGACCTGCCGTTCCTTGAGCGCTGGGAGTTCGGTGGGACGCATCCCAACGTCGTCTGGAAAGTGCAGCCCGTCCGCCAGCCGGCTATCGCCTCGCCCAACGAGACGGTCACGGTGTTCGGGCAGGAGATGCCGCTGAGCGTCGAGGCGCTTATGCTGGGCATCGCCGAGAAGCTCGGGCTCCCGGGGTTCGGTCCCAAGGGGTTTGGCGATTTCGGTGATTTCAGCCGGCCCGAGGACCTCTACCTTAAGCTCGTCGCAAATGTGGCGTTCGGCCACAAGGCCGATGGCAGCGATGCGGTCCCAGATGCAGACGCGGCCGAGCAGCAGCTCCTCGTGGACAGCCGGGGCCATTTGCCCGCATCGATGTTCGATGAGGCGGCCTGGCGAGGCGCGGTCAAGGCAGACCTGTGGTCTAAAGTCGCTTATGTGTTGAACAGGGGCGGGCGCTTCGAGGGAAGCGCGTACGACGGCGAGCTGCTCAAGAACAAGTACGCCGCACTCATCAACATGTACCAGGAGAAGACCGCGAGCACGATCGACTCGATGACCGGCACGCATTTTCGAGGGGTACCGAACTTCACGACGCCCAACCGCGACGTGCTGGGCAATCCCATTGAGGACGAAGCGGACGGCTACGATCTGCAGATGATCACGGCGCGCGAGATCACGCACACCAAGAGCCGAACGGCCGGCAACTACTGGCTCAACGCGCTCAATCCCGAGGGACGCTTCACAATCAGCAAGCGTGACGCCGACCGGCTCGGGTTGGACAACGGTGACAAGGTGCGGGTGGTCTCGGCCTCAAATCCCGATGCTGTCTGGGATTTCAAGAACGGCGAGACGAAGGAGATGATCGGAACGGTGACGATCATCGAAGGGATCCGTCCGGGCGTGGTGAGTTTCTCGCTCGGTCACGGGCATTGGGCCTACGGAGCTGCCGATTTCGAGATCGACGGTGAGACGATCAAGGGTGACGAACGGCGCGCGAAGGGCCTGCACGCCAACGCCGCGATGCGGGTTGACCCCGTCCTGAAGAACACATGCCTGGTAGACACGATCGGCGGGAGTGCCGTCTTCTATGACACACGTGTGAAGCTGGAGAAGGTATAGGGCGCGAACGACAGGACGCAGCGGAAGGTGGCTCCTTTCCCGTCCCTGCGTCCGTGTGCTTGACGTACTCGCGAGCGTAGCCGCCGCGATTTGATTTCGATCTCAAGCGCGTCGAATGCCACCGAGCGGTATCTCATTGAGGCCGCCCATGCCGATCGAGCGAACGGAGCTGACCTAGTTTCTCCGGAACGGGAGCCGTAGTTTGGCGCCCCCTCACGGGAGGTAGTCGATGCGTCGGCGTTACGTCGTTATCCTGTTCCAGCACCACCTGTTCGGCGAGGCGATCGCGCGAGCTCTCGGCGAGAACGACCATTTAAACGTGACGACGCTTGCGCTTGAAAAGTTGTCAGCGGAAGCGCTTCAGACCATCCATCCCGATGCACTCGTCCTCGAGGGGCCGATAACGGGCGACGTCGCGAACGCGCTGCTCGGCGTTGCGCCGGCGCTGACAATCGTCGTCGGGCCGGAGTCAAACATCGCGCAAGCCTACGAGGGGCACGAGGTGTTCCATGCGACGGCAGCGGAGATCAGGGCGCGGATCATGGCCGGGTCCGGCCCGAAACGCGCCACCGCCGCCCGGAGACGACTGCGGCTCAGCGGCATCCCCTGCTCCGGGAACGAGGATGCCGATAGAACCCTCCTTGCGGAACTCCATGCCCACCGGCCGGCTCGTGGATCGCGGCCGTGGATGCTGAAGGCGATGGCCACACGCGGGAGCCGGGCGTCACCAGCGGACGTGGATCGCATTTTGAGGGAGATGCGCCAAGAGGGCTGCTCGATCTGTGGTGAGAATCTCCGGGCGCACCGGCTGGAGGTGCACGCGAAGGAGGAGCACCGCCGCGCCGAGCCCCAGGTCGTTTGGTTCGAGGGCGCTGATCGTTCGACCATCGACTGCCCCTATTGCGGCGCCGTGGGCGGCAGTGCGGATGAAGGATGGGTCCACGCCGACCTGCCACGCCAAGTCTACGCGGAATGCTGCGGGAGCGGATGGTACGAAATCGTGGCGCGGAAGCGCACGCCGTCGAACCCTGGACCGTAGGCCGCTGTGGTCGCGTCAGCGGTCACGGGTGAACCATCGCCGGCCAGAAGGTGATGCTCATGCTCAGTGCCCCATCGCCGAACGCCAATCCCATCGCTTTGGGTGCCGCTTGATCTCACCCACCCGCACGAGCGCAAACCACAGGGGCAGCCGGGCAGGGCAGCGGTTATGTAGCCACCCGGCCTCTTGACAAACTCCGGTTACCATCGTAATTTGACGATGGTATGGCACTGGCGACAATCGAGACCGATAGACTCGCGACGATGCTCAAGGCGCTTGGGCACCCGGCGCGGATCGAGATCGTCCGCCTGATGGCCGAGGCGGGCGACGCCAACTGCGTCGAGCTCACCCATCACGTCTCGCTCGCGCAGTCCACCGTGTCCGAACATCTCCGCGTCCTCAAGGAAGCCGGGCTCATCCAGCAGTGCGCGCCGGGTGCACGTTCGGGCTATTGCCTGAGCCGTGAGGCGCTGATCTGGCTGAAGCAAAGCATCGTCGCGCTGTGAGCGGGGATAGGCCGATGAGCGTGGACGCCATCGCTCGGCGTGACTTCGAGGGCTCGATCCTCGGCCGCCTGTCCATGCTCGACCGTTTCCTTCCCGTATGGATCGGTGTTGCTATGGCGGTGGGCCTCGCGCTTGGACGAGCCTTCCCCGGCCTCAACGACCAGCTCGACCGCGTAAAGATCGATACCACGTCGTTGCCCATCGCCATCGGGCTGTTGGGCATGATGTACCCGGTGTTGGCGAAGGTCCGCTACGACCGATTGCGCAGCGTGACCGCGGACCGGCCTCTCGTGATCTCATCGCTCTTGCTGAATTGGGCCATTGGGCCCGCGCTGATGTTCGCGTTGGCATGGATCTTCCTCGCGGATCTGCCGGAGTTCCGCACGGGCCTCATCCTTGTGGGGCTGGCGCGGTGCATCGCGATGGTGCTGATCTGGAACACGCTCGCCTGTGGCGACGGTGAAGCAGGTGCCGTGCTCGTCGTACTCAATTCGGTGTTCCAGGTCGCCGGGTACGCCCTGCTCGGTTACTTCTACCTTGAGCTCTTGCCCGGGTGGTTGGGCCTCGATCGGACCGCCGTGGACTTCGTTCTCCGGGACATCGCGAAGTCCGTACTCATCTTCCTGGGCGTCCCGCTCGTGCTCGGCTATCTGACGAGTGTGATTGGACGCAAGCAGAAGGGCGATGAGTGGTACGAGCAGCGATTCCTTCCCCGGATCAGTCCGTTCGCCTTGTACAGCCTGCTGTTCACGATCGTGATCCTCTTCGCCATTCAAGGCGATGCCATCACATCGGCGCCGCTCGACGTCGCGCGGATCGCGGTTCCATTGCTCGCGTACTTCGCGATCATGTGGACCACCGCGTTCGTCTGGGGCCGGGCGCAGGGGCTCACCTATCCCAAGACTGCGACGCTCGCCTTCACGGCGGCCGGCAACAACTTCGAGCTTGCGATCGCGGTCGCCATCGGTACGTTCGGTGTAAGTTCCGGCCAGGCGCTCGCGGGGGTCGTCGGGCCGCTGATAGAAGTCCCCACCCTGGTCGCGCTGGTGTATGTGTCCCTCTGGGCCGGCAGGCGGTACTTCGGCGCATCCGGGCTGACGGCGCCCGTAACCGTGCCGTATATGGCAGCAAGCCCGTCTGAGCTAGCAGAACGGCAATAAGGAGGACGAATCCATGAACTGCTACCACTGTACGAGGATCGACTACAAGCCCTGGCTGATGAACTACCAACTTTCTCCAGCCGTCGGAGTCTGCCGCCAGTGCGGTGAAGCGGTCTGCGCCCACCACGCCGTGAAGTCGGACATCCCGCTCCCCAGCAGCCAGTATGCCCTGACGGAACGAACGCACCCGGCACTGTTGCCGCTGCTGTGTGCTGACTGTTACGACGAGATCCGCGCGCTGTCGGCTGCAGGGCAGGTGTAGCCGTCGTCCAAAGAGGGCTTACCCAATCTGTGGTGGGAGGGCCCGGCGAATTGATCACCGGGCCCCCCGGGTGTTCTTGCGCACCTCTCTAGCCGGCGCCGTTGGTGGACCAGACGATCTCGGCCGGGTCGCGGTCAAAGCCGCCGAGGGCTTCTTCCCACTTGTACATGACGAGGATGTCCATGACCTCGGAGGCCTCGCCGCGGCGACGCTTGTCCATCTCCGCCTTGAGCGTGTCGACAGCGCCACCGACCTGCTCGCCGAAGAGCGACTTCAGGTAGGACAGGGGAATGCGCTCGCCGCCTTCGTTGAACGTTCCGTCCGGGTTGAGCGGCACAGGCGCCAGCGGCGGCACGTAGAACACGTTGGGCTTGGTGCCCCATTCGGCGTGCAGCGGCAGGGCGACCTTCCACTTGTTGACGAGTTTCGAGACGGCGCCTCGGTCGTCGTCGAGGAAACCGATCCAGGCGGCGCGGCCGGGACACTGGCGAACGCACGCGGGCGCGACGCCCTGCTCGATGCGGGGGAAGCAGCCGATGCAGTGCTGGCTGATGCCGAGGGAGGGGTTGAAGTAGATCTTCTTATACGGGCAGGCTTGCGCGCACATCTGCGCGCCCTGGCAGACGTCCTCGTTGCGCAGCACGAGGCCGTTCTCGGGATCCTTGCTCAGCGCATTGTTCGGACACGCCTCGACGCAGCCGGGGACGGTGCAGTGGTTGCAGAGGCGAGGCAGGTAGAAGAAGTAGGAGTTCGGGAACTCCCCGGCGCCCTCGTCCTCGTCCCAGTTTGGGCCCCAGGTCTTGCTGCCGGCGATCTTCTCAAGGTGGGCGGTGCGGCCCTTGCCGCTGCGCAGCACCTCGTCGTAGTTGTAGTCCCAGCCTCCGCCGAACTCCTCGGGCGAGGGCAACTTCCCGGGCGTGGCGACGCCATCCTTATAGCCGCCGCCCATCGTCTCGTAGTCGCGAGGGGTGCCGCGTCCGGGCTGCGTGTTGACGGTCATCCACCACATGTGCTCGGTGCCCTTGTCCTGCTGCCACAGCACCTTGCAGGCGACTGAGCAGGTCTGACAGCCAATGCACTTGTTGAGGTCGAAGACCCAAGCGAGCTGGCGCTTTGATTGCGTGATCGTACCCATGGGGCCACTCTCCTCTTCCCGGCGCGAGTGCGCCGGCTCGACAGCGCGGGCAGAAAGCCCGCGCTGCGGTTGTGACTAACTAACCTTCTCCACGTCGACGTGGACGGCCCTGTCTGCAGGAACGGGCTGCCACTGGAGCGGACGGTACTGGAGGTGGCCGTAGCCGCCGACGAGTCCGAGCCACTTCACGTGCCCCGGCTCCACGTCGGCCTGGCTGTACCACTCGCGGTGCATGTAAGGCTCGAAGCCGTTGTAGACAATGACCTGCCCGGGGCGGACCGACGGCGAGATCTTGGCCGTGATCTGCATCGAGCCGACGTCGCTGATGACGCGCACCCATTCGCCGTTTTCGATGCCCTTCGCCTCGGCGTCCCGGTTGTTGATGAACATGAAGGGCTCGCCGCGGTGCGTGTTGAGCAGAATGTTGTTGGTCATGTTCATGGAGTGGATGCTCCAGCGGTTGTGGCCGCTCGTCATCTTGAACTGGCGCGCGGGCCCGCCGTGCCCGGGCGGCTCCTTGTGCACGGGGAACTCTTCGCCGGCCTCGAGGAACCACTCGTGGTCGATGTAGAACTGTGCCCGCCGCGTGAGCGTCGGGTAGGGCATCTTGTCCTCGGTGTGCCAGCGGAAGGGGTTGTGAGTCTCGTCCGGCTTGATGGTCGAGGCCTGCCCGAGGCCGTGGCCGACGAGGCCCCAGCCGGTCCAGCGGATCGCGCCCTTCTGCCGCGCGACGTCGAGCGAGCTGTCGGGCGGGAGGATGCCGTATGCGGCGTCGTCCTTGATGGTCTCGTCCATGCGCCGCTCCTCGTCGAGCAGGAAGCCGTCCATGGAGAGCTTGTTGGTGATGTCCCTGAGATCGTGCTGGACGCCGTTGCGGTCCGTGAACTGAAGCATCTCACGCGCGGCCGCGCGTTCCTCGATCTTGCGCACCAGGCCGATGCCGATGTCGTAGTCGTTCAGGACATCCTCCGGCGGGTCGACGGCCTGATCGATGAGCACGAAGTTGAGGTGATGGACGGAGGGCATGCTGTTGCCCATCTTCTCGTAATGCTGGGCCGCTGGAAGGATGTAGTCGGAGTACATGCCCGTCGTGTTCATGCGGAAGTCGACCGAGACGATCATCTTCAGGTCGGGCCAGAGCTTGTCGAGGAGGAGACGCTGGCCGCCGCGCTGACGGCGAAGCATGTTGCCGCCGGCCTCGAAGAGCACCCGGGGGACCACCTCGCGGTAGGTCTTCGCGAGGCCCGAATCCCACCAGCCACGGTCGATCGACTCATTCAGGTACTCGTCGAACGTGCGCTTCATGGAGGGATCGTTGTTGTCGGGGTTGTTCCAGCGTTCCTTGTAGCCGTACTGGTAGTACCAGAGGAAGGCGGGCGGGATCATGCGGCCGAGGCCGCCGAGTTCGGCCGCCATCTGCGCCGCGCGATAGGTCACCATCTCGAGGGTCAACGTCGGGTCGTCGGCCGTGAGCATGCGGCGCGCCTTGGCCAGGTTCGTGACCCACTCGCGTGCTGCGTCCTGTCCGGGGCGCCCCTTCTGGCGCATGAAACTTCCCCCGTCGAGGCCAGAGATGGCCCAGGAGCGTGTGCCGGTGCCCTGCTTGCCCCAGTTGCCGGTCAGGCCGAGCAGGAGCGCCATCGATCGCTCATAGAGGTCGCCGTGGTAGTACTTGCCAGAGTTCCAGCCGATGAAGATCTTCGTGCGGCGGGTGGCGACTTTTCGGGCCAGTTTGCGGATGGCATCGGGGTGGATCTAGCAGATCTTGGCGGCGGCCTCCGGTTCGTAGTCCTGCAGCTTCTCCTTAAGGCGCTCGAAGGCAGGCATGACCTCGACCTGGGAGCCGTCCTTCAGCGTCACCATGATGGAGCCCTCGAGCGCCGGCTCGACGTCGGCAGTGGCGAGGGTGCCTCGCGGCGCGGGTGCAAGGACGCGGGCGCGCGCGTCGATCCAGAAGAACTGGTCGTCGCGGTCACCTTCGCTGACGTCGCTGCCGCGGAGGAAGCGAAGATTGTCTTTGCGGATGAGCAGCGGGAGATCCGTCTGCTCCTGCACAAACTTCTTATCATAGAGGCCCGCATCGATGATGACCTTGCACATCGAGAGGGCGAACGCCGCATCGGTGCCGATGCGTACCGGGACGTGGTAGTCGGCGTGGATGGCCGAGGGGCTGTAGTCCGGCGCCACCGTGATGACTTCACCGCCGTTGTAGCGGGACTCGGCGACGGAGTGGTACCAGTGGATGTTGGTGTAGACGGGGTTCGCGTGCCAGATGAGCGTCAGCTCGGCGAGGAACCAGTCGTCCATCGAGCTGACGGGGTTGAACTTGCCCCAGGTGATGTAGAAGCCGGGGCTGAAGTCCTGGAACTCCGAGTTGCCGTCGGTGGTCGGCGTTCCGAGCGCGGTTGAGAACATTCGCGCCGGGCCGGCGCCGGGCTCCGGGGTCATCAGGTTAATGATGGACTCCGGCCCCTGGTCCTGGATGGCGTCGAGCATGGCGTCGGCGATGTCCGTGAACGCCTGATCCCAGGAGACCTGTTCCCATTTGCCCTCGCCGCGCTCGCCGGCCCGCTTGAGGGGATGGAGGATGCGGTCGGGCGAGGTGTGGATGTGGCACCAGGAGGCGCCCTTCTGGCACCCCATGGGGTTCATGTCCGGCACACCCGGCTGGATCACGGGGAGCTGACCGCCCTGCTCCTCGCGCATGATCTTGCCGTCTTTGACGTAGACGCGGAACGGGCAGCCACCGGGGTAGCAGTCGACGGAGTGGCTGCCCCAGGTGACCTTGTCCCACTTCCACTTGTCGCGGTATCGATCGGACCAGGCGCCGGTTGCGATCTTGCGTTCGGTCTTGGTCACCATGTGTCTTCCTCCCGTCGTTGGCCGGAGCCCTCTGTGGTTCGCGGCGTGGCTGTTTAGCTGGATGTGTTGGGTTTGGTGTGACTGTTAGATTCGCGGCGTCGCAGCTTGCGGCGCATCTATTCCCGACCTGCGGCAGCGCAGTCCTCCCTCGCGCCGGTTCTGCCTCCTACACCGCCAGAATGTGCACGGTGGTCGCGGCCGCTTCGCCGCGCACCATGCCGCCGCCGTTTTCCGTGAGGCCGACGCGCGCGCCCTTCACCTGGCGCTCGCCGGCTTCACCTCGAAGCTGCAGGAAGATCTCGTAGAGCTGCGCGACGCCCGTGGCCCCGACGGGGTGGCCCTTCGCCAGCAAGCCGCCGCTGGTATTCACCGGGATGCGGCCGCCGATCTCGGTGGCGCCCTCATCGACCAGTCGGCCGCACTCGCCGAGCCCGCAGAGGCCCAACTCCTCGTAGATCGCCAGTTCCGCCGGCGCGGACGCGTCGTGGACCTCCATGACGTCGATGTCGCGCGGCGTCATGCCTGCCATTTCGAACGCACGGTGGGCCGCGCGCTCGGTGATGCCGCCGTCCTCTGCCCGCGTGTCCGACCCGGAGGCGAGTGACGACGCGCGGACCCAGACGGGCCGGGTCGTGTACTGCGCGGCCTTTTCGGCGCTGACCAGCACGGCCGCGGCCGCGCCATCGCCGATGGGCGCGCACATGAGGCGGGTCAGCGGGTCGGCGACCATGGGCGACGCGAGGATCTCCTCCAGGCTGTAGCGCTCGCGGTACTGCGCGTGCGGATTGAGGCTGCCGTTGTTGTGGTTCTTCACGGCGATGCGGGCGTAATGCTCCTTCGTCGTGCCGTACTTGGTCATGTGGGCGCGCGCCCCAGCGGCGTAGATGTCCATGAAGAGGCTGCGCGACTTGCCGGCGCCGCTCTCGCCGGCGGCGGAGGTGTCGCTGGGGGGCTTGAGCTGTTCCATGATGCCGCGGAGTTGCTCGACGTCGACGCCGGCGCTGAACGTGGCGAGCGCCTTCGCCTTGTCGGTCGTGTACATCTTCTCGACACCGAGCACGAGCGCGGTGTCGTACAGGCCCGACGCGACGTAGACCCAGCCGAGCTGGAACGCGGTGGACGAGCTGGCGCAGGCGTTCTCTGCGTTGACCATGGGGATCTTGTCGATACCCATCTCGCGAAGGACGACCTGCGCGCGAATGCACTCCTGCCCCGTGGTGAGGCCGGCCGCGGCGTTGCCGACGATGGCGACCTCGAGGTCGCGTTTGTCCATGCCGGCGGCGTCGAGGGCGGCGGTCACGGCTTCCCGCGACAGGTCCTTGAGCCCGCGATCCGGGTACTTCGCGAAGCGGGTCATGCCCGCTCCGACGACGGCGACATCTCTCACGTGCGATCTCCTTCGTGCACAGGCATCACTCCGCGAGCAGCTGGTCGGCGGCCTTCAGCGAGACCAACTCGTTCGTGCCGTCCATGATCTGCAGCAGCTTGGCGTCGCGATAGAACTTCTCGACGGGATGCTCCTTCGAGATGCCGTAACCGCCGAAGACCTGCACCATCTCGGCGGTGACGCGCATGGCCATATCGCTGGCCATGGTGCGGGCGGCCATCGCGGTGGGCAGGTGGGGGCGGCCCGTCGAGATGAGCCACGACGACTTCCAGAGGAGGGCGCGCGCAGCCTCGATCTGGCGGTAAGCGTCGAAAAGCTTGAGCTTCACCGTGTCGTGCTCGCAGATACGGCGTCCGCCCTGCACGCGTTCCTTTGCATACGCCAGCGCCTCCTCGTAGGCGGCGCGGGCGACGCCAACGGCGAGCGCGCCGACGGCGGTGTTGCCGCCGGTGCCGATGCGCTCGAGCATCATGCGGTAGGCAGCGCCGGGAGGAAGCATCACGAATTCGGGCGGGATGCGGACGTTGTCGAAGTAGATCTCGGCCTGGTTCAGTCCACGGAGGCCGAGCTTGTTGAGGGGCTTGCCACGGGTGATACCGGGCAGGTTTCCGGGGATGGCGAAGGTGATCGTGCCTTCCATGCCCTGCGACGGGTCGTGATTCACCATCAAGAGGATGGCGTCGGCCATCCAGCCGTTGCTGACGAAGGCTGACTTCTGGCCGTTCACGACGTACTCGTCGCCGTCCTTCGTGGCGGTTGCTTCCATGTGGATATCGGGCTGGCCGAACTGGAAGAGGTCCGAGCCGTGGTGGGGCTCGGTGACGGCCCAGGCGCCGCTGTGCACGCCCTTCGTGTCTTCGACGAAGGCCTCCAGGTATTCCTTATAGAAGGGGTGGCGGTCTTTGGCCCCGGCGGAGATGCCGGCGATCATCGGGGCGACCAGGAGGTGGCTCGCGAGGCCAGCATCGCCGACGGCCAGCTCCTCCTGGACGATGATGCTCGTCATCTCGGGCGCGCCGACACCGCCGACTTCCTTCGGCAGGCCGAGCTTGTGGAAGCCGAGCTCGTACGCGCCGGCGAGCACCTTGCGCATGCGGTCGCTTGTGTATGCGGCTTCAGGGTCGGAGATGCGGTCGATCTCAGCGCCGGCGGGGCGGATCTCGGTGCGGGCGAAGTCCCGCGTCATGTCGCGAATGCGTTCGACCTCTTCGGGCAGCGTGAAGGACACCATGATGTGGTTCTCCACGTCCGGCCGGGGAGGGGGACGTGCGGGTATCCTAGTCGGCGGTGGGGCGCGGACGCAGCGTGCGTTTGGCCCGCCGGGGCGGGCCATATGGCCCACGTGCCATGAAGCAGGGGTGGGGCCGGGGCTGCCGTGACGCCGGGAAGATTGCGTTCGGAGGTGGATGTTGGAACAAGAGCCGACATCGGTGCTGAACCTGGCCTGGCGGGCACGCGAAGGTACACGGTCGGATCGAGGTGTTGCGAACGCCACTCGCCGCCAATACCTCGACTTCTTCGTGGACGGCACATCTCTGTATGACGCGCTTGGTGTGAGTGATTGGGTCAGCTGGCTGGCGGATTGGCCGAACCCACTTTCCATCGGCGAACTGCTACCTGAGGGAGAATCTGTACTGGACTCGGAGATAGAAGGGGTTGCGAGACGACTCCTGTATGTTTGTCCGGAGTGCGGCGACCTGAGATGTGGCGCGATCACCGCCGTTATTCATCAGGAAGGCGATCGCGTCGTCTGGAAGGACTTCGCCGAGTTGTTTTGGGACCCAAGCGACGATATGCGTCCCTTATTCGATGCCGAGAAGTTCAATCACGTTGGCCCCTTCTACTTCGGCCGCAAGCAGTACATCGACACCCTACGCAATCGCCCGAAGCATCCAGCGCACTAGCGGCTACCTCACGTTGCAGCCGCTCGAGGTGGCCACGCAGACGCCTGTTCGCGTGCATCCTCGTCCACGGCAAGAAGCATCGGCGGGGCCAGGGTTTGGGGCGACGAGATGCTGGAGTGTGGCACGCCCGGAGGGATTCGAACCCCCGACCCTCGGTGGCGACGCGAGCCCTTGCGGCCCGTAGACAAGGCCTCACGAGATGTTCTCGTCGTGTGTCAGCGTCAGTC
>JACRBR010000052.1 GCA_016213125.1 Chloroflexota bacterium
ACACCGCCTGCCACGAACTCCTCGACCGCCGCAAGGACTGACCCCTGACGGCCGTAGCGCGGGCTTTTCAGCCCGCGCGATCTACGGTTGGCCCCGCATCGCGCCGGATGTGGCACAGCCGTCCTCGGCTGTGCGCGCGCAGCGCCGGCCTTCAGCCCGAGCGGGTCGACCGGTAGCTGTGGCTGTCAGATCGGATGTGGCACGGCGCCTCGGCCGCGCGCGCGTAGCGCGGCCCGCCCGATCCCACATCCACCCCCACCTAACCGTCGTATCATGTCCAGAACACACACCCGCGCACGGAGGCCCACATGCGCACCTACACCCGTCGAGAGTTCATCGCCATCACCACCACCGGCGCTGCCGCGGCCGCCATCGCCGCCGCCTGTGGCGACGACGGCTACGGTGGCGATGACAAACCCGCCGCCACGGCAACCGTGGAACCCGCAGGCTCGGCGGCCACGCCGGGATCCACCGTCGACGCCGGCGCCGACAACGCCGCCGTCGGTCTCCGCTGGTTCGGACAGTCCATGTTCGTCCTCACCAGCCCCGGCGGCACGACCGTCCTGCTCGATCCCTTCAACGACATCGGCTACACCGTCCCTCCGCCGTTGCACACCGACGTTGCGACCATCACCCACGAGCACCCCGACCACAACACCGGCGCCCCCGGCGGCACAGCGACGCTGTATCGGGGCCTCACCGCCGACGGCTGGCTGGATCTCGACGAGACCGCCGGCGACGTGCGCATTCGCACCGTCCGCACCTACCACGACGATGCCCAGGGCGCGCAGCGCGGCCGCAACGCCGTCTTTGTCTTCGAGACCCCCGGCATCCGCATCGCCCACCTCGGCGACCTCGGCCACCAGCTAGATGATGAGCAACTCACAGCGATTGGCCCCATCGACGCCCTGATGATCCCGGTAGGCGGCACCTTCACTATCGACGCGGCCGGCGCCACCGCCGTCACCGCCGCGCTCCACCCGAAGATGGTCTTCCCGATGCACTACAAGACCGCAAAAGCCGGAGGCGCACTCGCCACCGCAGACGCCTTCCTCGAGGGCAAGACCGTCCAGCGCGTCGGCAGCACCGACCTCCGCCTCACCCCCGCAGACATCCCCACCGCGCTGACCGCCTACGTCCTCGACTACGAATAACTGGCCGTCCTGTTTTCCGGATGGCCTCGTTCGTACCCGTGCCTCGTAGCGCGGGCCTTCAGCCCGCGCGGGTCGATGGGTACGTTGCGGCAGGAGCAGGAGTGGCGTGCCCCACGCAAGAGATCGGGGAAAATTCACCAAAGTGATCCGGCCCGCTTGGAGATCACCCATCCAAGCCCATACGCTCACCTCGCCGGAAATCCATGGCTGGCGCCAGGCGTTATTCTGGCGCGGCAGAGAGCCGGCAAGAAACCGAAAAGTGCCGAGCAATTGAATCTCGCCGCCACAACGAAACCGAAAAGTGCCGTTCAATTGAATCTACTGCCTAATCCCGCTGCCTACTATGATTCCGACCGGCCACCCATCTCGAGAGAGAACAGGACATAACGATGAAGCTCGGACTCTCCGCCGGTTACTGGAGCAGCGGCCCGCCCCCCGGCGCCGACGAGCAGATCGCCGCCGCCGAAGACCTCGGCTTCGACTCCGTCTGGACCGCCGAGGCCTACGGCTCCGACGCCCTTACCCCGCTCGCGTGGTGGGGGAGCAAGACGAAGAAGCTCAAGCTCGGCACCTCGATCGTGCAGCTCTCCGCCCGCACGCCCGCCGCCACCGCGATGGCCGCCATGACCCTCGACCACCTCTCCGGCGGGCGCGTCATCCTCGGCATCGGAGCCTCGGGCCCGCAGGTCGTGGAAGGGTGGTACGGACAGCCGTACCCGCGCCCGCTTGAACGAACGCGCGAGTACATCGACATCCTGCGCCGCATCTTCGCCCGCGAAGGCCCTGTCGAGTACTCCGGGCACCATTACCAGATGCCGTTCCACGGCGGTATGAACCTTGGCAAGCCGCTCAAGTCCACCATCCACCCGCTGCGCACCGACATCCCGGTCTTCCTCGCCGCCGAGGGCCCGAAGAACGTCGCGCTCGCCGCGGAGATCGCCGACGGGTGGCTCCCGCTCTTCATGTCACCCAAGAGCGACAAGTTCTACCGCGACGCGCTCGCCGAGGGCTTCAGGCGCGAGACGGCGCGCCACAGGCCCGACGACTTCGAGGTCGCCGCTATCGTGCCCGTGATCGTGAACAAGGACGTCGAGGCCGCCGCCGATATGGTGCGCCCGATGCTCGCGCTGTACGCCGGCGGCATGGGCGCGCGCAACGCCAACTTCCACTTCGACGTGCTCGCTCGCCTCGGCTACGAAGAGGTCTGCCTCCGGGTGCAGGACCTCTACCTCAGCGGCAAGAAGCGCGAGGCCATGGCCGCCATCCCGACACAGATGGTCGAAGACACCGCCCTCATCGGCCCCATCGAGAAGATCCGCGACGACCTGGCCGCCTGGAGGACGACCTGCCTCACGACGATGCTCGTCGGCGGCCCGCCCCCGCTCCTCGAGCAGATCGCGAAGGCGGTGCTGTGACAGAACTCGCGAAGAAGAAACTCAAGCTCGGCTACGCCGCCGGCTACTGGTCGAGCGGCCCGCCACCCAATATCGAGGAAGCGCTCGCCGCCGCCGAGGATCTGGGGTTCGACTCGTTCTGGACCGCCGAGGCCTACGGTTCCGACTGCCTGACGCCGCTCGCCTGGTGGGGTTCGAAGACCTCACGCATCAAGCTCGGCACGTCCATCATGCAGCTCTCCGCCCGCACCCCCGCCGCGGCCGCGATGGCAGCGATGACGCTCGACCACCTCTCCGGTGGGCGCTTCATTCTCGGCCTCGGCGCATCCGGCCCGCAGGTCGTCGAAGGGTGGTACGGCAAGCCATACCCGCGCCCACTCGAGCGCACGCGCGAGTACATCGAGATCCTCCGCCGCATCTTCGCGCGCGAGGCCCCGGTCGCGTTCTCCGGCCGGCACTACCAGATGCCGTACGCCGGTGGCATGAAGCTCGGCAAGCCGTTGAAGTCCACGGTCCACCCGCTGCGCACCGACATCCCCATCTACCTGGGCGCTGAAGGCCCGAAGAACGTCGCCATGACCGCCGAGATCGCCGACGGGTGGCTGCCCGTCTTCTTCTCGCCCGGCATGAACGCGTACTACCGCGACGCCCTCGCCGAAGGCTTCGCCCGCCCCAGCGCCCGCCGCACACCTGATACCTTCGAGGTGCCGCTCGCGCTCTCCATCGTGCCCAACGATGACATCGAGGCAGCAGCCGACATGGTGCGGCCGATGCTGGCGCTGTACATCGGCGGCATGGGCGCCCGCGAGATGAACTTCCACTTCGAGGTGTTCGCCCGCATGGGCTACGAGGAGACGTGCGTGCGGGTGCAGGAGCTGTTCCTGTCCGGCGACAAGCGCGCGGCCACCGCCGCCATCCCCACGAAGATGGTGCAAGAGATAGCCATCATTGGCCCGATGGAGAAGATTAAAGACGACCTCCAACGCTGGACAGACACCGTCGCCACGTCGCTATTGATCGGCGGCACCCCGCAGTTCCTGGAGCTCGTGGCTAAGGTCGTCCTGTAGGGGCGCAGCCTGCTGCGCCCTCGTCTCAACTTCGTAGCGCGGGCTTTTCAGCCCGCGCGGGCGTCGCACGAATGGCCAGTCAACCCACGAAGAGATGGTCCTCTGGAATCATCCGCGGGAGTTGCGTTTCCGCGACGGGTGGGCGATGGCGCTAGTGCGCCGGCGTCTCCACGCCCTCCTGCACCCACCCATACACACGTAACGCCATCGTCGTCCGCGGCGCCCAGTCGACCGTCGTGTACTGCGGGAACTTCCTCCGGATGCCGGCCCACGCCGCATCCTTCTCGGCGCCGGAGATCTCCTCGGCGCGGCACTTCAGGATCACCTTCCGCAGCTTCGTCCAGTCCTCGTCGTATTCATCGATGAGCACTGCGATCCGCGTCTCATGCCGCAGCGCCATGCCGGTCACCGACTTCGGCCCCAGGTCCACGTACACCGTCGCCTCGCCATCGAACACGGGGCACACCGGTATCACGTGCGGCTCACCATCCGGCCGCACCGTGGCGATCCGGCAGACGCGCGCCGCATCAACGAACTCCCGGACGCTGTGAGGCAAAGGCTGCACGATGACCCCCGAGATCTGATAACTGACAACTGAAGACTGAAGACTACGCCAGGTGCGGCGCCAGGTGCTTGAAGACGTCGCGGATGCTGACGACGGCCGTCGGCGTGCCGCCCTGCAGCAACGGAATGTGGCGGAATCCGCCGACCGACATCTTGTTCACCGCTACCGCGATGTCGTCGTCGTCGCGCAGGAACACCGGATCCGCCGTCATCACCTGCCCGCAAGTGACCGCGTTCAGGTCCTCCGTCGGGCCCGCCACCTTGTGCAGCACGTCCCACGGCGTGATGATCCCCGCCAGCGAGTTCCCGCTCATCACCAGAACGCAGTCCGTATCAGAATTCTGCATCAGCCGCACCGCCAGCCCGACGGGATCCGTCGTCTGCACCCGCACGGGCGACTGCGCCGGCAGCTCCGCCAGCCGTGCGCTGATGAACTCCGGTCCGGCCGCCCGCCGCTGCGCGGACGCCGGGTCGTCCAGCGAGTACAGGTCCTGCCCGCAGTTGGCGCAGCTATCCACGCCCTCGATGTTGTCGAACTTGCACTCAGGACAGATCATCGACTGCTACTCCACGGTCCAGGTGTCGCCCTCGAGGAAGATGTCGCGCAGCTCGCCTTCGCCCTCGGCGTTGATCACGTCTTCAATCTGCTTCGTCATCAGCGCATCGTATGTCGGCCGGTGGACGGCGCGGAACACGCCCATCGGCACCGGGTACTCGGGCCACTCCATCCGGCTCAGCAGGAAGGCGATCGTCGGGTCCGGCCGCGCCTCGTCGTGCACCAGCAGGTCGCCCTCGGTGATGCCGTCCTTCCCGATCTCGACCACCTCGATGTGCATGCCGTTGAAACGAAGGCCCTTGTCCTTTTCCTTGCCATAGATCATCGGCTTGCCGTGTTCCAGCGTGATCGTGCGGTCCGCCCGCACCTCCTTGGCCGCGAAGTCGCGGAAGGTGCCGTCGTTGAAGATGTTGCAGTTCTGGTACACCTCGACGAACGACGCGCCGCGGTGCTGGTACGCACGCTCCAGACAGTGATGCATGAGCTGCGCGTCTGTGTCGATCGCGCGCGCGACGAACGTCGCCTCCGCCCCGATGGCTACGCTCAGCGGGTGCAGCGGTGCGTCGATTGTCCCGTATGGCGACGATTTCGTCCGTTTCCCCAGCTCCGACGTCGGGGAGTACTGACCTTTCGTCAGGCCGTAGATCTCGTTGTTGTGGAGAATGATCTGCAGGTCCATGTTCCGCCGTAGCACGTGCAGGATGTGGTTCCCGCCGATGCTCAGCGCATCGCCGTCGCCCGTCACAACCCACACGCTCAACTCCGGCCGGGAGGCCTTCAGGCCCGAAGCGATCGTCGGCGCCCGCCCGTGGATGCTGTGGAAACCGTATGTGTTCATGTAGTAGGGCAGACGGCTGCTGCAGCCGATGCCGGAGATGAACACGATGTTCTCTCGCGGTATCCCCAGCTCGGGCATGATCTTCTGCGTCTGTGCCAGGATCGAGTAGTCGCCGCACCCCGGACACCACCGGACCTCCTGGTCCGTGACGAAGTCCTTGCGCGTTAATGCCGGGTTCGGGCCGGTGCCCCGCTCTGCCGTGACCATGACGCTGCCCTTGTCTTCCCGCACCGGCATGCGCCGGCGTCCAATCGTCCGCTACCCGATCATCTCGGCGATCTTGCGCTCCACTTCCGCGATCGTGAACGGCCGCCCCGATACCTTGTTCAGCCCTTCGATGTCCAGCAGGAACTTCGCCCGCAACAGCATGCGCATCTGGCCGAGATTGATCTCCGGCAGCAGCACCTGGTCGTAGCGCCGCAGCACGTCACCCAGGTTTGGCGGAAGCGGGTTCAGGTGGCGGAAGTGCGCAGCCGAGACTCGCTTGCCCTGCGCGCGGGCGCGTTGCACGGCCGTGGTGATGACGCCGTACGTGCTCCCCCACCCCAGCACCAGCAGCCCCCCGGACTCATCGCCATCGACCACCACATCCGGTATGTCCTGGGCGATGCGCTCGATCTTAGCGGCGCGCAGATGCACCATCTTGTCGTGGTTCGCCGGGTCGTAGCTCACGTTTCCCGTGATGTCCGACTTCTCGAGCCCGCCGATGCGGTGCTCCAGGTCGGGTGTGCCCGGGATGCCCCACGGCCGGGCCAGCGTCTTCGGGTCCCGCGCGTACGGTTGGAACGTCGCCGGATCGGTGGCGAAGTTTGGATCGATGTCCGGCAGTGACTTGATGTCGGGCACCAGCCAGGGTTCAGAGCCCATTCCCAGGTACGCATCGGAAAGGAAGATCACCGGCGTCCGGTACTTGATGGCGATGCGCCACGCCTCCACCGCCATGTTGAAACAGTCGGAGGCCGTCGCGGGCGCCACGATCGCCACGGGCGATTCCCCGTTGCGCCCGAACATCGCCTGCAGCAGATCGGCCTGCTCGGTCTTGGTCGGCATGCCCGTGCTCGGTCCGGCCCGCTGTACGTCCATGATGACGAGCGGCAGCTCCACCATCACCGCCAGCCCGATCGCTTCGCTCTTCAGGGCCAGCCCCGGCCCGCTCGTGCCCGTGAGGCCAAGCGACCCACCGAAGGACGCCCCGATGGCCGCCCCTACGGCGGCGATCTCGTCCTCCGCCTGGAACGTCTTCACACCGAACCGCTTGAATCGCGACAGCTCGTGCAGCACGTCGCTGGCCGGCGTGATGGGATAGCTACCGTAGAAGAGCTGGCGCCCCGCCAGCTTGGATGCCGTGATGAACCCCAGCGCCGTCGCCTCGTTGCCCGTGATGTTCCGGTATAACCCCGGCTTCAGTTTCGCCTTTGGCACGTGGTAGTGCGTCGCGAACATCTCGGTCGTCTCGCCGAAGTGGTAGCCGCTCTTCAACGCCGTCTTATTCGCTTCGCACACCGCCGGGTTCTTCCCGAACTTCTCGTCGATCCAGTGCAGCGTCGTCTCCAGCGGCCTGCTGTACATCCAGAACATCAGGCCCAGCGCGAACATGTTCTTGCAGCGGTCGATCTGCACCGGCGTCAGCCCGCTGTCCTTTAACGCCCCGGAGTTCAGCGTCGAGATCGGCACCCGGTACACGCGGTACGCCTGCAGGCTGCCGTCCTCGAGCGGGTTCGACGCGTACGCCGCCTTCTTCAGGTTGCCCTCGTTGAACTCGTTCTCGTTCACCACCAGCAGACCGCCCCGAGGCAGGTCGCCCAGGTTCGTCTTTAGCGCCGCCGGGTTCATCGCCACCAGGACGTCGGGCTGGTCGCCCGGCGTGAAGATGTCCTGGCTCGAGAAGCTCACCTGGAACCCGCTTACGCCCGGCAGGGAGCCCTGGGGCGCGCGTATCTCGGCGGGAATGTCAGGGAAGGTGCTGATGTCGTTGCCGATGACGGCCGAGGTCTTTGTGAACTGCGTCCCGGCGAGTTGCATACCGTCGCCGGAGTCGCCTGCGAACCGGATGGTCACTCGCTCGAGTTCGAGGATGTCCTGGTGTTCGGGGCTTTCCGATTCCTTGGTCGTCACGGTTGCCACTACGCACCCTCCGGTTCCGCAATCAGTTGGTGGGGGCGCGGTGGCAGGTTCAGCACCTGTGCCGGAAAGGCCTCCGCCAGGAAATGAATAATGTCCAGCGTCCGTAGCACCGCCACCGCGACGCCCTGGGCATCCACGATGGGAATGTTGCGCTCGCCGCCTTCGTTCATCATCTGGATCGCCTTCGCGATCGGATCCTTCAGGGTCAGCGTCTCCAGCCCGTGCGACACGTACTTATCGACGTTTTCGTCGTACTTCACATCGCGCGCGACCATCCGCATCAGGACTTCCCGTTCACTCAGGATGCCTGTCGGATGGCCCTGGCTGTCGACGACCAGCACGTAACCCTGGCCGCGCTTCTGAACGGCCGCCAGTGCTGTGCCAACGCTGGCATCACGTCCGATAGATACGGGAGGGGGAAGCCCGAGGGCGCTGATGGGGTCGGTCTGGAAAGTCTCTTCGACCACGTCTGCCTCTGCCGCACATGTCCTGTACGGCGGTCCGGCGGCTTCGAACGAAGCTCTAACCAGATTGTAACCTACGGGCCCGTCCCCGACGAATTCATTTCTCCGATGGCCGTGATTGACCGTGCGCCCTCCGAAGCTGTATCAAGGGGCCACCGAACCACCGAAAGTATCGGCCCCGGCGGGCACGCGGGCAAGTGCTAACACCATTCAGCAAAACGCAGGAGGCGCCGTCATGATCAAGGCCTACGTCCTCGTCGTCACCGATCCCGGCGAGACCAAGAACGTCTACGCCGCCGCCAAAGCCACGCCCGGTGTGGTCGAGATCCACGAAGTCATGGGCCCCTACGACATCGTTATAGAGATCGAGGTCGAGTCCCTCAGCGACGTCCCGCCCATCCTCAGCGACAAGATACGCACCATCCCGGGCATCGAGAGCACGACATCGCTCGTCACCTTCCCTGATTGAGCCTGTGAAACGAGATCGGTGCCCCCGCTGCCGGCTGCCGCGCCAGGCGGTCAGGAGAGGTGTGCCGCGCCGCCGCTCGTCTCGGAGGATAGCCGCCAACAGAGAGCTGCACCCCAAACCGTAGCGCGCGCCTTCAGCCCGGGCGGTAATCAGGCAGGGATGCCCTCTACCTTCATCGCCCGCAGCGTGTTCCGAAACGCCTCGACCGTAATCGCGACGTCCTCTGGCGTGTGCGCGGACGACACCATCATGCCGGTGTCCATCAAGTGAACGCCTTCATTGATCATGCCCAGCTTGAGCGCGTGCGCGGCGCCGCGAGGCGATTCGGCGATGGGCTTCGGAGCGGCGCCTCCCCAGGAATAGCCGTCGGGCGGTTTGTCGTTTGCGCCGATCGCGATGTGCAACATCGATGAGTACCCGTACACGCACCCGGCCACCGACTCCTCTCGCAGAACGCCGTTGAGAGCGCGTGCGAGCGCCTCCGCGGTCTCCGCCGCCCGGCGTTGTTGCTCTCCGTCGCCGATCAGCGCAAGGCAGGCCGCGCCTGCTGCGGCGGATACCGGGTTGGCATTGAACGTGCCCGGGTGCGAAATGCGTTCACCCCGAACGTACTCGCGCGATTCGGAGTCGCGTATCGCGATCTGATCGATGATCTCCGTCCGCCCGCCCACGCAGCCGCCGGGTAGTCCGCCCGCCACGATCTTCGCCATGGTGGTCATGTCCGGCGTGATACCGTATGCCTGCTGTGCCCCGCCCGGGGACACCCGGAACCCCGTGATGACCTCGTCGAAGATCAGCAGGACGCCGTGCCGGGCCGTCAGGTCACGCGCCGCCCGGACGAACTCCACGTCGATCGGCTCCGTGCCCCAGTGGGCGCCTGTTGGCTCGAGGATCATCACGGCGATCTCAGAGCCATCCTCGCGCAGCGTCCGCTCGAGTATGTCGACATCGTTCTGCGGAACGACGATCGAGCCCTCGAGCGTGCCGTGCGGGAGGCCGGGCGACACTGGCATCGTCCCTTCGGACGGTGGCTGTCCTGTGACGCTGTCGTTCCATCCATGAAAGTGCTCCCGGAGCCGCAGCACCTTCTCCCGCCCCGTGTGCGCGCGGGCGAGCCGCAGCGCCATCATCGTCGCCTCCGTGCCCGATGAGGTAAACCGGACGCGTTCCGCGGAAGGCACGAGGCCCAGCACCAGTTCGCCCCACCGGATCTCCGCCTCGTGCGAAGCCCCGTAGTGCGTGCCCAGCGGCAGCTGCCTGGCGACCGCCTCGACGATGCTCGGATGGTTGTGGCCGAGCAGAAGGGCGCCATGTCCCATGACGTAGTCGAGCAGCTGGTTACCATCGACGTCAGTCTTACGGCTGCCTGAGGCGTTCTGTACGTAGAGCGAGAACGGCGCGTTGTGCCGGATGTCGTGGGTGACGCCGTTAGGGAAGACCGTGTTTGCGCGCTCTGCGAGCCGGCAGGAGTTCGGATGTGACTCCACATAACGGTGAAGAATCGTCATTTGACTCACCTTGAACCTATTCGTGCCCGCAAATGGTCTCTGCTGTCGGCAGGGTAGGGCATGAGCATTTCCCCTACAGGGACAGTAGCTCATTCTCCACGTGATCCAGCAGATCTTCCGCGTCGCCGATGAGTTTGCCCTCCGGCCTCAGGTCGAGGCACCGCCGAAACGAGAGGGCAGCGGTTTCATACAACGCTCGCACCTCCAGATCGATGCCCGCAGGGCGGCGCCTCTTGATCTCGTGCGCTGCGAACTCATGCAGCCAGCCGTGCGTGTACCACAGGCCAGCATCGTCGGGTCGCAGCGTGGTCGCGCGCTCGATAAGTGCAAGGCCTTCTTCGTATCGCCGTTGCCTCGTGACCAGGATGCTCGCAAGGTGATCGAGCGCCTCGACGCAGTGCGGATCCAGCGCCAGCGCCTCGCGTGCGAGCGCCATCCCTCCCGCGACGTCGCCCGTGGCGTGACGTTGCTGGGCGCGGAGGACGAGTGCCTGCGCCTGTTCGCCGGGGGACGTCAGCTCAGCCCCTCGACAAGCTTCAGCGCCTCCGCTTCGGTGAATACCCGGAACGAGTTCGTCCTCACGTTGCCCTGGCCGCTTACGGCCAGCGAAACACGGGTGATGGTCTCGTCGTCTGGCGCCTCAGCGATCACCACGTAGTCGTACTCACCCATCGCGAAGTAGAGTTGCTTCAGTTCGGCGCCGAGCGCGGAAAACGTACTGCGGGCGTTTTCGATGCGACGGCTCAGATCTTGCATCGTCCGCGCGCCCTGGTCCGTCAGTTTCGCAAGAACGACATACGTGGCCACGGGCCCCTCCTTCATTCCGCGGGCTTGCTCGTGCCCCGCCCGCTACGCATAACACTCCGTCGAAGAAGGTCCGTCTGTCAAGATCCCGGGCGCGCGAGCGTGCCGTCCCGCGAGCGGAGGCGCCTGGTGCCGTCTCCGACGAAGGGCCGCATCTCCAGGACCTGCCGCACCGCGAACACGGCCGCAAGCGATACGTACATGATGGAAAACATGTCTCGCGACACGATCGAATGCGGCGTCAGGAACTGCGCCGCGAACAGCACGGCCAGCACGCCCGCCTCGATCAACGTCATCCGCAGGTTGATGAGCAGAACAACAGCAAGCAGGCTCTGGGCTGCCGTCAGCAACACTTCCTCTGTTTGCCGCGTGTCCGTTGGCAAGGGATTAATCGTCCCGCTGGAGATGGCGTACGCGATCGGCAGGCAGCCGATTAGCAGCGTCCATTGATTCACCTTCGACGACACCAGCGCGCCAAGCGCGGCGTCGGCCCGCATCCGCCACGCGAGCAGTCCGGCAACCAGAAACTCAGGGAACTCCGAAGCCAGCGGCGCAAGCCACTGCACAAGCTGGAACTCATCGATCCCCAGCTTCACGCCGGAATCGATCAACCCCTCCGCGAACGGCTCGGCTGACAGCAGGATGGCCACCCCCGCGTACACGAACATGGCGGCCAGTACCGTCCGCCGCTGGCCCGTGGGAAGGTTGGCAATCATCTCCGCTGGCCCCACGATGTCGGACTCTTCTTCGACTTCGCCGCGCGACGCCAGGTACACGTACACGCAGAACAGCCCCACGAGGAACGCGCCGTCGAACAGCGTAATCCCGCCGCGGAACGGGATGATGAATGAGTACACCGTCGCGATCCCGAGGATTCCCACCTCGGTCCGGTGAATCGCGGCCAGCTTCAGTATGTTCTGGTGCGTCCGAAACGCGAAGATCGCCACCACCATCGTCCAGCCCAGCCCCACAAGCAGCCGGTTGCCGCCGGTCATGTTAGCCGTGGCGTACGACGCGTACGACGGGTCGTTGCCCGCCTTCCACGCGAACAGCATGTCGACCGCGTACTCCGGCAGCACCGCGATCAGAGCAAGCCCTGCAAGCGCCAGGGTGCGTGGCACGTCTCGCTCCGCGGCCTCCGCTGTCCACGTCAGCAGGAAGGCCACTGAGACGATACCCAGGCCGAACACCAGCGTTTCGACCGGGACATTCGCGCCCCATAGCTGGAAGCGCAGGGAGGCGGCCGGCCACGCGAGCAACGCCATCAAGATCGGCCACTGCCACTTCCGGACTGACACCACGGCCGGCTCTCCTCCAACAAAAAGACCTCTGA
>JACRBR010000057.1 GCA_016213125.1 Chloroflexota bacterium
CATCGTCCGCCGTGCGCGCGCCAAGATCATCGAGCCCTGTTTCGGCGAGATCTCTCACTTCGACCGCACGCTGCCGGAATGGTGTGGACATCATCCCGGCGCGCGGCCGGAGCGGTTTGGCGCGCTGATCGATCAGCACGAGGCGTGGTTGCGCGGCGAGCGCGCGGCGACTCCCTTCCGCACCATCGCCGAGGTTGCAGGGCTGTACAGCGCGTTCCTCGAGGCGGACCTGAACGAGCGCCCGCACCAGGGCGAGGGAATGAACAAGGTCACGCCGAGCGGGCGTGGATGGATGAGCCCGAACGAGGCCTGGGAGCTCCTCATCCCACGGGTTGAACGCCGGGCCGTTCCTGTCGACACTCTGCAGTTCGCGTTCGCCCGCCGCAAGGACATCACTGTACAGCACGGTGAGGTGCGGACAACGATCGACGGCGCGATCTATCACTACCGCCTGGTTGGACATCCGATCGGGCTGATGGCCTACAACGGAAGGACGGTACGCCTCGCCTACGACCCACTGGATCCGTCGTCGGGAGTGCTGTACACCGATCGGGATGAGTTGATCGGGCTCGTGTTTGCGGCGCCGCTCCGGCGGATGGGAGCCGATGACGGTTTCGTCCAGGACGAGCGCGACAGGCGTTTCGCGCGGCGTGAGGTCAAGAAATGCATCGCCGAGCTGCAGCGTGCGGTACCTGTTGCCACTCCTGAGGAGCGCCTGGCGCGCCGCCTGGCGGTGCAGCCTGCACGCGTTGAGCCCGAACGGCCATTGATTGAGGCACCCGTAGCTCCAGCGATCGCGGACGCCGTGGAGGCGGCCCGTGGTGAGCGAGAGTTCTCGTTTGCGAATTCGGCCGCGACGGTTGAGTCGCGGCCAGTTGAGTCGTCGGAAGACGACGAATTCTGTTTCTTCTGAGGGGGATATGGCGGCATCAGTGCAATCGATAGACGGAATCCGCACGGACCTACGTGAGGAGATCCGCGACTTCCTGGCCGTCCGGCCAGACTTGACCATCCAGGACTTGGTCAAGTACACGACGCTTTGCTCGTCGGCCGGCCGAAATTTTCTGAACGGACATATGCCCGGCAGTATGGACACCCTGGTGCAACTGCGGCGTGCGCTCGAGCTGGCACGGGAGGGAGACGTACTCCCGACTCCGCAGCAGCGGGCCGTGCTGACCGAGGAGCACCGCAAGCGGGTGCAACGAGTTGCCCGTCGTAGGGAGTTCTACGAGACCGAGACGGTGAAAGTCGTCGCTAAGGTCTGCGACTATTGCGCCGCCAACGCGACGATCGGCATCGTAACGGGTGATTTCGGGGTCGGGAAGACCGACGCAGTATCTGCCTGGCGGCGGGCCGAGGGCCGCCGGGTGGACTGCATCATGTTCGAGTTCAACACGTTCACCTGTGGAAACGCCGCCGACTTCTGCCGTGAGCTGGCGAAGCAGTTGTCGGTCGACGCCGCCGGTGGCGCCGCGGCCTTTCGGGCGGTCGTGGAGCGGCTGCGCGAAGAGCCGGCACTGCTGATCTTTGACCAGTGCGAGACGACCGGCGTGCGGGTGGCGCAGGCGATCCGGCAGATCTGGGACGCCACGCACGAGTACGGAGTCGGAGTGGTGATGCTGGCCGCACCGGTGTTGATGGCGCGGATGATGGGCAGTCGGATCGCCGACCTCGGAGCGCTGACGTCGCGCGTGGGGATCTGGGCGCAGTTGACGGGACTCGGGCGCGGGGAGATGGCTGCGATTGTGAAACAGGAGGGGATCGCCGACGTCGACGAGCGAGCGTTCGAGGTCTGGTCGCGGGCGTGCGGCGGATCGATGCGGAGGCTGATGAGGTCGATCGATCTGCTGCGTGCCGGGCACGCCGGCCGGCGCATCACGGAGAAAACCATCGTCGGCGTGGCATCCCACCTCTGGGGGATGCAGTTGCGAGGTGCGGAGTGAGCTACGAGTGCTCGGATGTGAACGCTGTCCTGCGCGTGTGGCTAAAGACCAAACCGTCTGCGCGCGGGACGCGGCCAGTAGTAGGCATTGATCGGTGGGCCGAAGCAGCGGTTGACGTGATTGACAGATACCCGTGGGAGGACGCGAAACTGCATCGGGTCAACATTTGCAGAGATGCCATACAGGCGGCCTGCAACGACACGCTTGCGCGCGCGCGGAACTTTGAGGAGGAGGCGAATCAGGCCAGCTGCGAGGTCACGCTACTGCGGAACGAGTGCGCGCGACTGCGAAGGCAACTGGGAGTTCTGGCGGGATTTGTGGAGCGTTTGTCGGATGAGGATCTTCCCGCCGAGGTAGCGGCCGCGTTAGGTAGGGAATTTCCGGAGCAGTCCAAATGAGCAGGGCCTATAACATGCGCAGGACAAGCAAGCTGACGAACATGCAGATCGTCGCTCAGATTGCCGCCATCGAGACCAGGGCGAGCTTGGACGAGGCGCGCGGACGCCTCAAGGATGCGGAGCGCCGTAGGGAGAAGGCCAGAGCGTACAGGCGCGAGCTGGATGAGCGCGGAAGGGATTCGCAATGAACGAGCAACTACAACTCTCCGGTTGGATCGCAGAGGAGGAGTTCCGCGCGGGGTTGGCGCTGCTGGGAGGAAAGGTCAGATTGGCTGTGGTCCTGTTGGACAACGTACGGGTACTGAAACGGGAATTGCGAGAGAGGTTGGAGGGAGGTATCGATGGCAGGCAGACCGAAAACGCCTAGCATGCAACTGCACTCGCTCGACGACTGCACGGCGG
>JACRBR010000044.1 GCA_016213125.1 Chloroflexota bacterium
ATCGGCATCGACTTCGGGGCGGCCGTCGTAGGCGAGATGGGCTACTATCGCAACTCGCAACTCAATGCGATCGGCGACGTCGTGAATACGGCGTCGCGTCTCCAGGATCTCACCAAGGAACTCAAGGCCGACCTGCTGGTGTCCAGCTCCGTTGCCGATCGCCTGCATCAGCGCTTCACGCTCGGCCGTGAATTCACGATCGAGATACGCGGGAAGACAGGCGCTCATGACGTGTATGAAGTACTCGCGCCAAACTAGCGTAATCGCCGAAAGATGGGACCGATGACAGGCGACGCTGTAGCCCCAAAGCGCTCCGCTATGCGGACACTCTGGCGGGGTACCGCGCCCTTGCGGGGTATAGTCGCCGCCGGCGCGGTCGCGGGCCTCATCTCCGCGGGCATCGGATCACGCGTCGTGATGCGCATCATCGCCGTGTTGAACCATGACCGGGACGGCGTCACGACGGATGCCAGAGCCATTGTCGGCGAGATCTCGCTCGGCGGTACCATGAGCCTAGTCATGCTGGGCGCCGTTGCCGGCGTGCTTGGCGGGCTGTTCTACCTCGGGCTGCGCCGCTGGCTGTGGGTTCCACCCACATGGCGGGGCCCGGCGTTCGCCGCGGTCACACTCCTGACGGTTGGGCATGTCTTGTTCGACACCGCGAACGTCGACTTTCAAATCTTCGAGCCTGTCGCGGTGGTCATTGCCCTGTTCGCCGCGCTCTTCCTGATGAACGGCCTGCTCCTCGTGCCACTTGCCGACCGCATCCATCCCGAGCCGGCGTACCCCGCCGGTTCGCGTGTGCCCCGAGCGGTAGCGTTCGTCATCGCGCTCGTCTGTTTGTTCGGCCTGATCCTGATGATTGACACATTCCGGACGATGATCAACGACGCTGGCACTTGCTATACCGCTGCCGGAGGCGGTGAAGGTTGCGCGATTCGTGAGGACGACCTCGTCCCGTAGTAAGAAGAGACTGCGGCCCCGAGATGTCCACTCGGAACTGTGGCGTCGGTCCCGGCGAGGAGGCAGGCAGGGTATACTCCGGGCTCCAAAACGCGGCCCTACCCGGCCACACGCTGCTGGCACGCCAGCGAGAGGAGCACGCACATGGCATTCACATCACCACAGGAGTCGGTCACCAGTTTCCTTGCGGCGTTCAACACCGGAGACCGCGCGGCGCTCCTCGATTTCTACGAGCCCGGCGCGATGCTCATCGCCGAACCCGGCCAGTCCGTCACCGGCCACGAGGCGATCGGCGCGGTCATCGATGGCTTCCTCGGCACCGGCGGCAAGCTGACGATGACGTCCAGTTACTGCTACGTGAACGGCGACATGGCCCTCACCGGCGCGGCGTGGTCCCTCGCGGGCAAGGACGCCGACGGCAAGCCCGTCGATCTCGGCGGCGCCAACACCGCCGAAGTCATGCGCCGCCAGCCCGACGGCTCGTGGCGCTACATCCTCGACACCGCCGTCGCCGGCTAGCCGCCCGAGACCGCCGCTGCCTCAAAAGCGCCGCCCGACCTGGCAGAGCCGCACACGCTCTGCTCGTTCGTGCTCTTCGTGTGCATTCGTGGTTCCCGCGCTGAGCAACGTCTCCGTTCGTGTCCTTTCGTTGGTCCAGCTCTTCCGTCTGGCCGCGGGACGCTCCGCTACTTGGCGCAGTCTCCGAACCTTGGGTCGCCCGCCGCCTGGACATTGTTGAGATCGGGACGATAGTTGGTGGAAGCCGTGTCGAGCGCGACGACGTTAAACAGGTCGGCCGTTCCCGGCGCGATGCTGACGCTGGAGGTGGCGAACGTGTTGCCTACCCACACGTTCTTGTCTTCACCCATTCTCTCGATGTCCAGCGTGTTGTAGCAGATGTGATTGTCGCGCACGTAGTTGAACGCCGCGCCCGGCTTGATGCCCGCTCCGCTGATCACCACGCCCTTGCCGTTGTTGCGTATCAAATTGTCGTGGACGTACGATCCCTCCGCCGAAGAGATGCCCGCCACGTCGTTGTCGGCGATGATGCAGCCGCGGATTGTCACGAACGACGCGATAATGCCCGACCCCCGAAACGCGCTGATGTTGCACCCTTCAACAATCGAGTGCGCCCCCAGCGTCACTCCGGTTCCACTAACGCCTGTATCCGTACCGATGGCCGTCAATCCGTCGATGCGCGCGTAAGTGGTGCTCGTCGCCGACACACCGTCGCGCCATCCGCGAAGGGTGCCGTCCTTCAAGGTGATGTTGCTCTGCGCGGCGGGAATGCTGACGCCCGTGCCCGGTGATGCGGCGCCCGGTCCGGTCAGCGTGAACCCCTGGAAGTCGATCGTCACGTCGCTCACGTTGATCGTGATGCCGGCCCCGCTTCCCGAGAGATTCGCCGTCACAAGGTACGAGCCCGGCGTGTCGATCACCGCCGGGAGCGCCGTGATCTGGCCCTTCCCCGTCGAAGCTACCGGCCCCGGCGGATCGAGCGGGCCGCCTCGCGCGACACCTGCCAAAGCGGCCGCGACGAATACCGCAAGCGCGACGGCGACGACCCATCCTGCGCGGTTCATGAGCGTGGACATGGCGAAACCTCCTGGTCGGGGTCAGTACGTGGGAAGCGCTGCGGGTAGCGTGCATCCTACCGCGCATCGGCGCGCGCCTTCGCGGCCCGGGGACGTCGCGTCAAGGACGCACGGTGATAGGTGGGCGGACGACGACCCAGCGCTTGGGGCGGCCGCCTACAGTGGTGAGCGCGGGTGAGTCTTCGACGAGGTCGAAACCGAGGGCATCGACAAAGAAGGCGATGGCGGGGTCATAATCGTCGACGATGATAGCGATGAGTTCGAGGTGGGGCATGGGCGCGGGATATCTGCAGATGCCGGCGCCGGGGGTACAACGAGCCGATCCAAATGGGTCAGCGTTTGCATGGTGTCGAGGAGGAAGCCTGGGGGCGATCCGGCGGCGGATCGCCCCCAGGTCCCTCTATTCGATCGTGAATTCCTTCTTCATCCCCAGGGTCGCGTGCGGCCTCCCATCCTCCCCTTGCGACGTGTCCGACAGGAAGCACAGCATCACGTAGCGCCCCGGGGAGAGCGGCTCCACGAACACAAGGTTTTTCGTGGCTCCGGGTTCGGCGGATACCGCGCCGAGAAACTCGAAACCCGGCACGTCGTTACCAGACTCGTCAGCGGCCAGCAACTGGATGAGGTCGTCGATGTTCGCATCGGCCGTGATGCGACCGATGCCGATCTCGTGCTCTTGCTTCCCGACGTTCGAGAGCTCAAACGCCGCGTCGGCGTCGATGGCGCTGATATCCGCACCGAACGCAAATTCGTTGGCATCGACGTGGACCAGCGTCCTGCCCGAGGGAACCTCAACCGCGAGATCCTCTTCCTTGTCGACCTTCCAGCCCGCCCCGACCTTCGACAGCGTCCAGCGGTTCTTTTCGTACGCGTTGCTGACCGCGAACTGCACATCGGCGGTGGCTGTCGGGCCTGAGAGGCTCACGTTTGAAACTGTGATGTTCGAGATTTGTTCCGAACCGAAGAAATTGGGCAACTCGGCGAGCACCTCCTCGAGCGTGTAGCGATCTTCTCCGAAGATCGACACCAGCCCTGCATCGGAAACAACCTCGCGGAACGCTGCTAGGTCATTGGCGTTCCAACTTGCGAACACCGTCTGTGCCGTCGCTTCGATTGCGCCCTCGTCGCCGGTGGCGGCCTTCGTTGCGGCCGCCGTGGCCGCCGGTTTGGTGGCTCCGGCGTCCGCCTTGTCCTCGTCGTCGCTGCACGCGAACGCCGCCCCCGCCCCGACGAGCAGGATGCTGCTCGCCGCGATCCTGAGCCACCAGCTCGAGCTGGCTCTCTTATCTGAACGCTCCTTCATGGTCTCTCCTCCTGCACTAAATAGGTGTGCGGTGGAGCCGCCGAGCGCCGACGGCGTCGCCGCATACGTCCGGCGACTCCCCGCACTCGCGATTGTGCGCGGCGGACACGCGGCTGCCTATCGGCTGTTCTGACCAACTTGTGGCTGATTGCGTGGCACGGAATGTGTAGGCTACGCCAGCCTGTGGCGTAGCGCGTACGCGGTGATTTCGGCGCGGCCGTGCGCACCGGTCTTCTCGTAGATGTTGGCGATATGCCGGGCGACGGTCCGCTCGCTGAGCACGAGCGTGGCCGCGATCTCGCGGTTGCTCTGGCCGGCGACGAGGAGCGCCAGGACCTCGGTTTCCCGCGTCGTCAACGAGACGCTGGTGTTGCCTTCAATGGATCTGCCCGCCTCATCCGCGGCGATATGTCTGATACCAAGAAATTCCTCGATCGCCTGCGTCTCGGCATCAAGCCAACGCCCGGACGGATCGAGCGCTTCATTACTAACGAGAATGCTCTTGTCGATTGCTGCCGCCACCTCCAACTCAAGTTGCGGGCGGACGTCGGAGCGACGGCTGAGCACAAGCGTGGGCACGCGAATGAGTGGTAGAAGGTCGGTTACGTCTACGATATCTCGCCAAGCCAGAAACGCCCGGAACGAGGCGGGCGTCATAGAGTCGCGATAATACTTGCCAACCTGCTCCGCGGCATCAGACCGCGAAAAGCCAACTGCATGACTTGCTACAACCCGCGCGTAGCTCTCCCACTGCGCGTACGTCATTTCATCATGAATTTGCATGCCCACGGACTCGAAGGCGGGCCGAAGATCCCGGGTTCGTGCATGCGGGTTTGCGAGGACAAGCTGAGATACCCGCTCTGAGTGTAAGGCGGCGTATGCGATAGCGAATGGAGAGCCGAGCGTTCGCCCAAAAAGCACGAAGCGATCGAGGCCGACGGCTTCGAGGACTGCCTCCAGATCGCGCGTTTGTGCTTCAAGCGAGAAGTCGACTGCGCTCTTGTCGGAGAGCCCCGTGCCCCTCGCGTCGTAGCGCACCACCTGCATGCCGCGTCCGACGCCGCCGCCCGTCCTGCTGCGATGAAATTCCCGGAACGAAAGCGTGTGATTCAGGTGCGCCCATTGGAGCTCAGATGTCGCGACAAACGGTATACCGCGCCCCATGCTGTAGTAAGCGATGCTGACGCCGTCCGTCGTTCGTACGTACTGAATTTGAGGCGCGTCCACATCCGAATTATGCGCAGTACGCGTCCGGGACGCTACGGGGCGATGCTGTACCTGACGAGACTTGCGACTTCTACGACTTCGAAGAGCATGCCAGGCACGCCTTGGGGAAGATCCGCCGAGCCCTTCCTCGCTCCTGAAAGAAATACTGCAAAAGTGATCCGGCGCGCTTGGTGATCGTCCGCCGTCCGGCGTACGGTCGCGGCATGAGGCGTATCAGGATCGTCCTTGCGGCAGCGCCATACGCTCGGCGCTACACCCCCGCGGTCACGGCCGGCCCGCACCGCCCGCGCATTGATCGGGCCGAAACCCCGGCAATCGATTCAATCAAACAGGGCCCTCTCCCGAATCTGGACGGCCCGCGGATCTTTGATTGGCAGGGGTGCCGGGCAATCAAACCAATCAAACACCCGAATCTGCGGCACACCGCAACACACCGGCCGCAGACTCCGCGCCAAAACACGAAAATCGTCAAATCCAATCAAACGGTCTGCCAGCTTGCATCAGGCCGCCCCGCAACAGGCCGACCGGCGGCCCTACCCCACGCCCAGCAGCTCCACGTCGAAGATCAGCTCCGCGTTCGGCGGGATAACGCCGCCGGCGCCTCGCGACCCGTACCCCAGGTCCGGCGGGATCACCAGCGTCCGCTTCCCGCCCACCTTCATCGAGAGCACGCCCTCGTCCCACCCCTTGATCACCTGCCCCACCCCGATGGTGAAGGCGAACGGCTCGCCCCGGTCGACGGAGCTGTCGAACTTCTTCCCGTCCGTGAGCTTGCCGGTGTAGTGCACCGTCACCTTCTTGCCACGCTCCGGCGAGGCCCCCGTGCCCTCTACGCTGTCCGTGTACTTCAGGCCGCTCGCCGTCGTCACTTCCTCTGCCATGTATGTCTCCTGTCACCGGAATGCCGGTCTGGACGCAGTGGGCGAGGCAGCGCCTCGCCTCGGCTACGCGCGATCGCGTTCCTACTTTGCTTCGAGCAGCTCCACGTCGAAGATGAGCGTCGCGCCGCCGGGGATGCTCGGCGCGCGGCCATTCGGGCCGTACGCCAGGTCCGACGGGATGATCAGGCGCCGCTTCCCGCCCACCTTCATCGAGCCCACGCCCTCCGTCCAGCCCGGGATCACGCCGCTCAGCTGGAACGTGGCCGGCGTGCCCCGGTCGACGGAGCTGTCGAACTTGGTACCGTCCGTCAGCCAGCCGGTGTAGTGCACCGTCACCGTCGCCGATGGCCCCGAAGGCTGCGCCCCCGTGCCCACCACCTCGTCGATGAACCGCAGCACCGCCGGTCCGCTGGTGTACGGCGACGTCGCCGTGGCCTCCTGGATGTCGCCCGTCAGCGGCGGGATGCCGGGGCCGTTGCCATCGCTATCGGTCGTGGCGCCTGCCGATGTGGCCGCAGGTGTGGCCGCGGTCGTGGCCCCGCTTCCCGGCGAGGATGGCCGGACGCCGCCGGTCGCCGGCGTCGCCCCTCCTGCCGGCGTCTTCGGGGCGTCGTTGTCGTCGTCACCGCCACAGGCGGCAAGCACCAGCGCCCCGGCCAGCGCAAACGCGAACAGCTTCTTCATGCAGCCTCCTCCTTGACCGGAGCATTGTGCGCGGTGGGATCGCGCCGCGCAATTCAGGCGCGAGCAGGGAGGAGCGGGGAGAGCCCGACGACCGCCGCGAGCCGGCCCCTTGTCCCTGACCCCTTGTCCCCTGTCCCTAACAAGATTGCCAGCGGGCCTATAAGCCGAATTCTGTACCCCTCCATCCCCCACGGGGGCCGAAGCCCGCGATACGGGGCGATGCAAGGGCGGTGGCCATCTATCTGGGCTGCGAGTCGCCCCGCAGCTCAAGCGGCTTACCCGGGACTCTCGGACGGGCAGTCCTTAAGTCGCCGAAGCGACCGCGGTCCCCTATGTAGCCTTGCTCCGGGTGGGGTTTGCCCGGCCGCCGTGTCGCCACGGCGCCGGTGCGCTCTTACCGCACCATTTCACCCTTACCGGCCTGATCCCCTGACCGCCGCATGCGCGCCGCCACGTGCGCCGCATCGAGCGCGTCCGGCGCTCACGGGATCAAGCCGGCGGTATGTCTCTGTGGCACTTTCCGTCGCCTCGCGACGCCCTGCCGTTAGCAGGCACCCTGCCCTGTGGAGTTCGGACTTTCCTCCCCCTTTCGGGAGCGGCCACCCGGCCCGCTGGCGGTTTCAGTATACGAGAGACGTGACAGGTGTTGACCCGCAGCGCGGGCCTTCAGCCCGCGCGTGCCCCGCTGCGTTAGCGCACGCGCATTGTGTTCTTGAAATGGAGCTTCGCGAACTCGCCGAGGGCTTCGCGACCCCTGGAGGCGATCAGCGTGCGAGCGACCGCATCAACCTGCGACGACGCGCCCTTCGGGAGACGCACGCCCGCCTTCGCCCCCAGCTGGTCGAGGCGCCGGAGGAACTCAGCCCGTGCGAGGATCGAGGCAGCGGCGACGGCGGGGTCGCGCTCGGCGCGCGGCATCTGCACGAGGCGGAGCTCCCGGCCCTTGCGAAAGAGCGCGTCGCGAATGAGCGACTCATCGCCGAACTGGTCGGCGACGGCGGCCACGGCAGCGGGTGCGCGCTCGCTGACATTCTCGATGGCGCGGGCGTGGGCCCAGGCGAGGACGCGGTTGACGCTGCCCATCTTGTCCCACAGCTCGTTGTAGCGCGTCGGCATGATGACGATGACCTCGTTCGGGAAGCCGCCGCGAATCTCGGCCGCCAGCGCTGTCGCCTTCGCGTCGGTCAGCGCCTTGCTGTCGCGGACGCCCAGTTCCTCGAGGACGCGCCAGTTCTCGGCCGTGAGAGCCACCGCCGCGACGACGAGCGGGCCGAAGTAGTCGCCTTTCCCGCTCTCGTCACTGCCGATCCAGCAGCCGTCGTCCGCCAGCACCGGCTCAACAGCAGTCACGGGGGCCTTCTTCGACCCCGGGACGGATGGAGCGCCGCCAAGGAGGAGGGCGATGGCGTCGGCCTCGGGCGCGTCCGGGCGATCAAAGACGACCTTCGTGACGCCGCCCTTCGAGGGATACACGTTGAGGTTCACCGGGCCGGAGGGCAGCGTCATCCGGATGCGGGCGCCGTTCTGCAGCGCCAAGCGCTCGAAGGAGCCGCGCTGTTCGCCGGCGAATGTCTGCATGGCGACGATGACATTCTCGGATGGGGAGGCGACGGTGATACTCCGTGATGCCATGCCTACGCCGTTCCCGTCAAGGACGGCCTCACGGGCGCAGGACCACGGCGACACCGTCGTCGTGCACCTCGATGCGGGCGATGACGTCGCGCAGCGTCGACTGGCGCTGGTCGAACGCGAGGGTCTCCCACCCCTCGAGGAGCTGCCTGACCGCCTGCTCCCGGCCACGCTTTCGCTCGGCGGCGCTGACGTGCTCGTCGAGGCGGCGCTCGACGGCCTCGACTGCGTCCTCGGTCGCAAGGCGATCGGCGGCGGCCTGCACACTGAGTTTGCGCATCTTGTCCCGCGTGATGCGCCCGCGGGAGGCGGCATCGATGTAGCTCTCGAGCCGCCGGTCGATGGATCGCACGCGGGAGCGCAGGCGCTCAGCCTCGGCCCGCTGCTCGGCCAGGACAGCGGCACCATCGCCGGCCTGGGGAAAGCCGCATCCGCCCTCGGCGAACATGCGGGCCAGCTCGTCGCGGACGCTGCCCTCCAAGACGTCGGCGCGGCGGGTGTGGTAGCCGCAGATGCTCTGGTTGGTGCGGGACTCGCACTGGTAGTAGCGGTAGGAGTTGGAGACCGTCTCTCCGGTCTGGCGCTTCCAGGACTGCTTGCGGCTGACGCCGATGAGCTTGTTTCCGCAGTAGCCGCACTGGGCGATGCCCGACAGCAGGAACTGCGACGACACCCGCGGCGAGAAACTGGTTCGCCGAGCGTTCAGGCGGTCCTGCACCAGGTGGAAGTCATCGGGGGAGACGAGCGAGGGGTGCGTGCCGCTCACGTGCACGTTGAATCGGGAGTAGGTCCCCAGGTAGGCGCGGTTACGGAGGATGTCGCGAATGCTGACCATGCTCCAGTTGGCCCCGCGGCGCGTCTTCAGCGCCTCTTCGTTCAGCCGGCGCGCGATGAGGCGAATGCCCATGTTCTCGTTGAGGTAGAGGCGGAATATATAACGGACGACGACGGCCTCTTCCGGCACAAGCTCCAGGCGGCGGCGCGCGCCGACCTTGTAGCCGTAGGGCGGGCGCCCAAGGACCTCGCCCTTCACGGCCTTCCGGCGCATGGCGGCGCGGACGCGATCGCTGAGCCGGCCGTTGGCGCCATCGGTGGTCCACGCAGCCATGAGGGCGGTTTCGGCGTCCTTCCCGCCGTCGATGGGCGTGACCTGCGCCCCAAGGCCCTCGAGCTGGAAGATGCGGACGGCGGCATCGCGCAGGTCGTGCCCCAGGGACTGGATCGACGGCACGACGACGACCACCAACCCGCGGTCGCGCTCGCGCAGGAAGGTGACGAGCTGGCGGAAGCCGGGGGCGTGGCCGTTGCTGGAGGGCGCGTCGGCGAAGGTGCCCGCAACCTCAAAGCCCTGGATGTCGCAAAAGTCCAGGAAGGCCTTGTTTTGTTCGGCCAGCGTCTGCCCGCCCCTCGCGGTCTCGCGGAAGTATCCGACGGCCCTCATGTTATGTATAGAGGATGCGCTCGCAGTTGGGACACTGCACCAGCGTATTCCCTGCCCTTGCCCGATTCACAGCGCTTACTGGTAGCGAGATCCGGCACCCCAGGCAGAGGTTGCGGTCCAGCTTTGCGACGCCGCGGCCCTGGTGGACGCGGCGGATATGGTCGTAGCGAGCGAGCAACTCCGGATCGATGAGCGCGGCCTGCTTCGAACGCTCGGCCTCGTGGGTGGCAATCTCCGCGGTGCAGCGCTCGACCCGATCGCGGAACTCAGCCTGCTCGTCGCGCCAGGCTTGCTCGATGGCGGCTAGCTGGGTCTCGGCGGTGCTCAACTCGCCCTGCGCGGCCTCGACGGCGGACAGCGCCTCGAGATCGCGATCTTCGACAGCCGAGAGATGACGCTTGAGCTGATCGATATCGGCCTGCAGATCGCCAAGCTCCTTGGGATTCTTGATCGATCCGCTGTAGAGCTTCAGCTCGGCCGGAGCGATCTTCGCTTTCAGTGCGTCGGCCTCCAGCTCTACATCTTTCTGCGACGCTTCGGCGGCGCGCACCGACGCGCGCAACTCCTCCGCGCGCGCGCGCTGGTCGACCAGATCCTGTGTTTCGCCAAGGCGCGCTTCAGCGTCCGCGAGCGTCGCTCGTCGGCTGTCGAGCGCGAGATCAGTTTCCTGTAACCGGACAAGGTCAGCGATACGTGACATCGACAGCGTGGCCACCATGCCTGCTCCACCACGTCACTCCGGCGCGCACGCGATCCGTGGCACCGGCGTGGGGACAACCGTAGGGACGAATCATTTCGCGAAGAGGATCAGGACGCCGCTGCGATTATAGGCGATCGCCGGGCTTAAGCGGCAAACGGATTCCGCGATTGACGGGTCCGCGCGTCACTCGCTACGCTGCATATGCCGCGAGGTCCTGCACGTCCCGGTGCGCGGCGGCAGGATCGCGATGCTTCCGATGCTCTACAACGTCTCAACCATCCTGAAGGAACACACGGGCGCCTCCCGGGAGTACGACGTCGACGACGACGTGCAGATCGACGGTGAGACGCACAGCCTGCACGGTCATGTGCGCCTGGACCGCACCCCGCGCGGCGTCCTCGTGCGGGCAGCGCTGCGGGGAACCGTACAAGCGCCGTGCAGCCGCTGTCTTCGGCCGGCGACGCTGCCGATCGACCTGGCCATCGAAGAAGAGTTCGTCCCGACGATCGACGTGATCAGCGGCGCCCGCATCGAGACGCTCGAAGGCGAAGAAGACGCGTATCGCATCAGCGCGCGGCACGAGCTGGATCTGCGCGAGCCCGTACGCCAGTACTGGGCGATGGCAATGCCCATGGCGCCGTTGTGCCGTGAGGACTGCGCGGGACTTTGCCCGGCGTGCGGAAGCGAGATGAACCCGGAACACGCGTGCGCGCAGCCCCCGTTGGACGAGCGGTGGGCCAAGCTGGCGCGCCTGAACGAAGGGTGATGGGCGTCGCAGGTAGCCCGGTCGGCGGGCGTGGGGTAGACTATCGCGAACCCGAGAGAGGAGCCCCAGTCCGTTGCCACCACTGCCAAAGAGGAAATACCCCAAGGCGCGCCAGGGGAAGCGCCGAAGCCACATGGCCCTGAAGCCAGCGGGCCTGAGCAAGTGCCCCCAGTGCCACGCGGCGCGTCTGCCCCACACCGCCTGTCCCAGCTGCGGCTTCTACCGCCGCGCCGGCGCTGTGGCGATCAAGAGCGCCAAGACCGCTACCGAGTAGCCGTGCCAGCTTCAGCGGAGCGAAGAGCTACACCAAGCCGTGACTGACAGCGCCATCGCATGGGTGTTCCCGGGCCAGGGCGCGCAGGAGTCCGGCATGGGCCGCGACGTCTACGACGCCTTTCCCTCGGCGCGCGACCTGTACGAACGGGCGGACGCGGTCCTCGGCAGGCCCATTTCGAAGCTGTGCTTCGAGGGGCCGGACGACGTGCTGGGGAAGACCTTCAACGCGCAGCCGGCTCTATTCGTGACGTGCATCGCGCTGCTGACGGTTGCGCGGGAGGAGGCCGCACTGGCGGAGGCCCCGGCATTCGTGGCGGGACACAGCCTGGGCGAGTACACGGCGCTGACGGCGGCTGGCGCGATCTCGTTTGAGGACGGGTTGCGGCTGGTGGAGACGCGCGGGCGCGTGACACAGGCGGCAGCGGACGCGACACCGGGCGGCATGGCGGCCGTCATCGGCCTCGACGAGGCGGCCGCGCAGGCGGTGTGCGACGAGGCGGGCGTCGAGCTCTGCAATATCAACTCGCCGGGCCAGCTCGTGATCGGCGGGGCCAAAGGCAAGATGGTCAGGGCTTGCGAGCTTGCGCTGGCGCGCGGTGCCAAGCGGGCGATCCCGCTCGACGTGAGCGGCGCCTTCCACACCTCACTAATGGAACCGGCCGTGGCCGAGTTCTCGGCGGCCCTGGCGGCGATAGAGATCAAGCCTCCGCAGGTACCGGTCGTTGCGAACGACGCCGCGCGGCCGATGACGGAACCGGATGCCATCCGGGCGGAGCTGGCGTACCAGCTCACACATCCCGTGAGGTGGGTACAGTGCGTGGAGTACATGGCCGGGCAGGGCGTGGACACGTTCGTCGAGATCGGCCCTGGGCGCGTGCTGACAGGGCTGATCAAGCGGATAGCATCGGGGACGACGTTGAAGAACATCAACGGAGCGGGGTCGGTTTCGTCATGACGCGACTATTCGACCTGACAGGGAAGGTGGCGCTGGTAACCGGGGGGTCGCGCGGGATCGGCCGGTCGATCGCGCTGGCGCTGCGCGCGCACGGGGCCAAGGTGGCCATCAACTACGCGACGAATGAGATGGCGGCCGAGGAGACGGTCGGGGCGCTGGGAGGCATCGAGAACGCGATCATGATCAAGGGCGACGTCGCGGACCCGGCCGTAGGCCCGAGGCTGGTGGAGGAGACGGTCAAGGCGTTCGGGAAGATTGATATCCTCGTGAACAACGCAGGCGTGACTCGGGATGACCTCATTCTCCGGATGTCGGAGGAGGAGTGGGACACCGTGATCGACACGAACCTGAAGGGGACGTTCACGGTCACCAAGGCCGCGATCCGGCCGATGGTGCGGCAACGGCAGGGACGCATCATCTCGGTGGCCAGCGTGGCCGGCATCGTGGGGAACGCGGGGCAGGCGAACTACTCCGCGGCGAAGGCGGGGATGATCGGATTCACGAAGGCGATCGCGAAGGAGGTGGCCTCGCGGAACATCACCGCGAACGTTGTCGCGCCGGGCTTCGTGGACACGGAGATGACGGCATCGCTGACGGCGGCGCAACGAGAAGAGATCATGAAGATGGTTGCGGTCGGGCGCACCGGCACGCCCGAGGACATCGCGCCGGCGGCGGTGTTCCTGGCATCGGACGAGGCGGCGTACGTGACGGGCCATGTGCTGACGGTGGATGGCGGGCTGGTGATGCACTGATGGCCACAAATCCGCGCAGAAAGTCCCGGGCCGTGGCGCTGCAGGCGCTCTACGAATCCGACGTTTCGCCCCACGACCCGTTCGAGGCGCTGACCCGGCGAAGCGAAGAAGCGAGCCTGACGGAGGAGCAGACTGCGTTCGCGCGGACCCTGGTGGAGGGCGTGATCGAGCATCGCGCGGCGATTGACGATGTGATCCGGCAGGCGGCCACGCAGTGGCCGGTGGACCAGTTGAGCGCGATCGACCGGAATATCCTTCGTCTTGCGATTCGGGAGATCCTCATGAATAATGGGGCGCCCATCCGGGCAGCCATAAACGAGGCCGTGGAACTCGCCAAGATCTACGGGAGCGACAGCTCGGCTCGGTTCGTCAATGGTGTGCTTGGATCGGTGAGCATTTCGCTCGCAAACAAGACCAGTCCCGGCAATTAGCCGGTCCGGAGGAGAGGAACAAACGTGGCCACAGTTTTCGAGCGCGTACGCAAGATCATCGTCGACCAGCTCGGCGTTGAAGAAGACCAGGTAGTGCCCAGCGCGTCGTTCGTCGACGATCTCAATGCCGACTCCCTCGACCTCGTCGAGTTGATCATGTCCATGGAGGAGGAGTTCTCCAAGGACGGCAAGACGCTGGAGATCAGCGACGAGGATGCGGAGAAGATCGCGAGCGTGCAGGACGCGGTGGACTACCTGAAGGACCTGGGCCTGGAGGACGAAGGGTAGGGAGCCGTTCAGCTTGTCAGCCGGTGAGCATTTCAGCCTTCGGGAGCCGCCTCTCTTGAGGCGGTTTTCGTTTGTGTTGGGCCAGCATCGGCTTTTGGGCAGGGTTGGGGACTGACGTACACTGGCGGTATGAACGTGTTCGGCGTGGGGCCGCTTGAGCTGGCCGTGATCCTCATCGTGGCGCTGGTGTTCGTGGGGCCGGACCGGCTGCCCCGGCTGGCGGCCGATCTGGCGCGGACGATCCGCGAGATCCGCAAGTACACGAACAGCCTGGCGGCGGAGTTCAACGAGGTGATCAAGGACGTCGAAAAGGAGACCGCAACCGAGAAGGGCGTCTGGAAGGAAGTGACCGAGGGCATCGGCGGGGCGACGCAGCAGGTGACCGAGGCGATGCGCGGCGTCCGGCAGGACATCTTCAAGACAGAGACCCCTCCTTCGAGCGCGGCGAGTCCGTCGCCGGCACCTGCGCCAGCGCCCGCACCCAACGGAAACCCCGTAAGCAACGGGGGCGGGGCGGAAGCATGGGTGGAGATACCCGACCCGGACGTCGGGGGCGAAGGCGCCCCCCCGGGCGTGGCCGAAGCACCCGCACCGCAGCCGGCTAAACCCGCGCCATGACGACGGTAAGCGCGCCCATCGAGTTCCCCGAGGACGGCAAGGTCCTCACCATCATTGAGCACCTGGTGGAGCTGCGGAACCGCGTCATCATCAGCGTGCTGGCGCTGGTCGTGGGCATCGGCGTGTCGATCTACCCGCTGACAAAGTGGTTTATCGGCTTCCTGGTAGACCCGGCAAAGGACGAGGTCGAGGGGTTCAAGCTGAACCAGTTCACGCTGCTGGACTACTGGAGCACGTACTTCCGCGTATCGCTCTTGCTCGGCATCGCCATAGCGATGCCCGTGATCATGTACCAGTTCCTGGCGTTCGTGGGGCCGGGGCTCACGAAGTCCGAGCGGCGCTGGCTACTTCCGATCGTGTTCGGGTGTTCGAGCATGTTCCTGCTTGGGATGGCGTTCGCGTACTACGTCGAGCTGCCGCCGGCGCTGGACTTCCTGCTGGACCCCAACACGGAGGACGTACAGTCCACGATCGGAATCCAGACCTACATCGACACGGTGACGCGGCTGCTACTGCTCACCGGCCTGGTGTTCCAGCTGCCCTTCATCATCATGGGCATGGCGAAAATCGGTATCGTGACGTCGCGGAAACTCATCGGCTGGTGGCGGTACGCCATCCTCGCGGCCGTGGTGGCGGCGGCGATCGTAACGCCGTCGATCGACCCGATCACGCAGGCGATCGTCGCCGTGCCCATCATCGTGCTGTACATCTTCGGCATCGGGCTGGCGTGGCTTGTCGAGGGGAGCAGCTTCCTTGGCTCGCGACGGGCGCCGGGCGGCTAGCCACGGCGGTGGTTGTGGTCGACGGCGCGCTCTTCGAGATGCAGACGGGCGGCCAGTTCCATGTTCCCGAAACCGGCCGCGATCTCGGCGGCCGTCTTCCCCTCCTCGTTGCGCAACCGGACGTCCGCGTTGAACGCTATCAGCAGCTCTGCCAGCTCGCGATTGCTCACGAACGACGCTGTCATGAGCGCGGTGTATCCGCCGTGCTGGCGAGCGTTGGGGTCCGCGCCGCGCTGCAGCAGCAGCCGCGCGGCCTCGACCCGCCCGCCCGCGGCGGACGCGTGCAGGGGCATGTTGGTGAGGAAGTTGCGGGTCACCGCCTCGATGTTCGCGCCGCCGTCGAGCAGCGCGGTGATCGCCGAGACCGCGCCGAAGTACGAGGCGAAGTGCAGGGCCGTGAAGCCATCGGAGGAGTACGCACCAGCGAGCGCCGGGTCGCGCGATAGGAGTTGGCCGATCGTCCCGGCGCGGTCGATGGTGGCAGCCTCGAAAATGTCGAGCGGCGGGCCGGCCCCGATCAGCGTCTCAAGGATGGCGTCCTGCCCCATGTAACGGGCGAATTGGAGGATGGAGAGCGACGAGGCGTCGCGGGCGCGCGACAGCTCAGGCTTCCACCGCAGGATCTCCGCCACAGCAACCGCGTTGCCACACCCGACCTCGGTGAAGAGCTCTGTAGTTTCATCCATGGGGTCACTCCATTGAGGTCTAAGCCGTGCCAACTAACCCGCTCTGGCCCATCTATGAGGCGTCGCGCTAGACCAGGCTCTCCAGTTCGACTGCGGCGCGTTCATCGGGTCTATCGTCGATCATCGGCTCACCGAGCCGCCTCGCGGCATCCCTAAAGGACGTGTCCTCGAGCACCTGGTTGAGCGCGGCGCGGATCTCCTCCGGCGACGCGTCGGGGGAAATCCGGACGCCGGCGCCCTTCGAGACGATCCGCGCCGCGTTGTCCGGCTGGTCGCCAAGAAGAGGGATACACACCAGCGGCACCCCGTGCCGTAAGGCCTTGGTCAGCGTGCTCAGCCCGCATTGAGACACGATCGCCGCCGCATGAGGAAGCACGGCGCTATGCGCGACGAACTGCTCGAGCTTAACGTTGTTCGCCGCCCGGAAGTCATCCCTGTTGAGCGCCGGTCCCAGCGTCACCAGACCGCGCACGTCCATCCCGCCAATCGCGTCCACGATGCGATGCATCGCAGGCGCTTGCCCTTGCTGCAACGTGCTCATGCTCACCAGGACCAGGGGCCGAGGGTCGTCCTTTGGCCACGGCGATGTCCACGCATCCGGCGAAACGTCCGCATCGTCAATCGGTGTGCCGACGTACCGGACAGGTGGCTTCAGCGCCTTAGCGGGGAAGTCGAACGACGCGTAGCCGAGCACCAGCAATCGCGATGGACGGTCGTATTCGTCCAGCGGCGAACGGAACGCAGGAAGCCCCAACGTCCTGCGTACGGCGTTGTGCGCGGGCGCGCCATCCCGGCGCCAGATCCGGTCACAAGCCCATCCGTAGATCGCCTGACCCAACGCCTCGAGCGGAGTGCGCGCGGGCATGAAGCCACCACCCTTCGGTGGCTGCCCCGCGCCCACTGGCGGAAACGCATTGTGCACGATGACGGCTGTCGGAACCCCGGCCGCCTCCCCGGCCGCGATTGCCCCGAACAGCCAGTAGTCGCACACGAGGACGTCTACGGGTTCGCGCTTCAGTTCGTTGAGGACATTCGCAGCCCATGGTTGCGACCAAAGCGTCGTTCGGGCCATACGCGCGGACAAGATCTCGAGCCGCTTCGGCGTCCAGCCGAGCGCGAGGCCTCGCCGCGGCGGGCCTGCCACGTACGGATCCACATCGGGCGCCTCGAACGGCACACGCGTCGCCCCGGATCCCCCGATCCGGCGCAGGAAGTCCTCGGTCACCGGCTGTGACCGTCCGCGTATCCCCGGCCCTGCCATGAGACGCACATCGTGGCCCCGGCGCACTAACGCGGCCACGATCGGCATGATCAACGGGATGTTCCCCCCACCCTGGAACATCGCGAACAGAAACCGTCCCGGAGGCCTCGCGTCCATGGGGCCGATTCTAGCACCCACGTATTATGTTGAGTTCTCCCATCCGATCATCTGATCAATCACGTGCTCCCCTACTATCCCCGGCCCCGCCTACCGTGATAGAATCGCGGCGAAAGGTGGCGAGGATACGACAGCGTCAGGACCACGGGGAGCGCGGGCGGTTCTCACGGGAGTCGCAGGAGGCACCTTCAGTGGTCTGACGGGCGTGGGCGGAGGCGCCCATCATGGTGCCGATGCTGACCGGGCTCTTGAAGCTGGGCCAGCACCGCGCGCACGGCACGTCCCTCGCCATCATTGCGTTGGTCGCTGTTGCCGGTGTGGCCGGATACTGGCGCGCAGGCAACATCGACTGGCAGCTCGTGCTCGCCTTGACGCCCGGCGCCATCGCCGGGGTCCTGGTTGGCGCGAGGGCGATGGTGAAGGTCCCGGCCTTGCAGCTGCGGCTGCTGTTCGGGGTGTTTCTGCTCGTCGTCGCCTTCCGCCAGCTTGTGTGGAGCGTATCGGCAGGCACGCCCGCGGACGGCGCGACGGGCCTGCTGATCGAAGTGGTGTTCGGGTTCGCCGGCGGGGTGCTGGCGGGCGTGCTGGGCGTGGGAGGAGGCGCGATCTTCGTCCCGGCGATCGTCGTCTTCGGGCTGGCCGGGGATGCCGGCGACCCGCAGAAGGTGGCGCAGGGTGTATCGCTGGTGGTGATCGTGTTCACGGGGATAGCCGGGACCGTCACGAACCTGCGGCAGGGGACGGTTGACATCGAGCTGTTGCGCTGGGTGGCACCGGCGGCGATCATCGCGGCGTTCCTGGCGGCGATCGGCGCCAACCGGGTGGACGATGCGGTGCTGCGGCGGATCTACGGGACGACGGCGGTGTTGCTGGGGATCGAGACGGCGTACACGAGCGTGCAGGGACTGCGATCGGGACGCAGGGCAGAAGAGATAGAAGCGGTATGAGCATGGATGCATCGCAAGAAGCGACAGCCGGAGTCATCGCGGAGAAGAAGACAGGGCTCGCGGCGATCGCCAGGCAGATCGCCGGGTGCACGGACTGCGGTCTGTGCCGCGGCCGCAACCGCACGGTGCCGGGCGAGGGGAACCCCGACGCGCGGATCATGTTCATAGGCGAAGGTCCGGGCTTCTACGAAGACCAGCAGGGCCGGCCGTTCGTGGGAGCGGCAGGCAAGTTCCTGGACGAACTGTTGGCGGGCATCGGGCTGGACCGGAAGAAGGTGTTCATTGGGAACGTGGTGAAGTGCCGGCCGCCGAACAACCGCGACCCGCAGCCGGACGAGATCGAGGCGTGCGGGAAGTACCTGGACGCGCAGTTAGCAACCATCGCGCCGAAGGTGATCGTGACGCTGGGCCGTTTCTCGATGCAGCGATACTTCCCAGGGGAGTCGGTGAGCCGCATCCACGGGACGCCGCGGCGGAAGGGCGAGATGATCGTGGTGCCGATGTACCACCCCGCGGCGGCCCTGCACCAGGGAAGCCTGCGCCGGGTCATCGAAGCCGACTTCGCGCGCCTGCCCGGGTTCCTGGAGAAGGTGCTGGAAGGCGAGACGCCGGTTGTGGACCGTGCGGAAGTTCCGCCGCACCTGAAGAAGGGTACGGCAGCGACGACGCCGGCCGAGACTGCGCCGGCGACGACGGACGCCACGCCGGCAGCGGCGGAGTCGCAACAGATGCGGCTCTTGTAAGGAACGATATGGCAGAACCAATCCTTCGTGTCATCCCGCTTGGCGGTCTCGGGGAGATCGGCAAGAACATGATGCTGTTCGAGTATGGCGACGACTGTATCGCCATCGACTGCGGGCTCATGTTCCCGGCCGAGGATATGCTTGGCGTCGACCTGGTCATCCCCGACATCAGCTATCTCATCGACAACCGCAAGAAGCTCCACGCCATCTTCATCACGCACGGCCACGAGGACCACACCGGCGCGCTGCCCTACATCCTGAAGCAGATGAACGTGCCGGTGTACGCGACGCCGCTTGCGCACGGGCTCATCAGCGTGAAGCTGAAGGAGGCGCGGCTGCTGCAGAGCACAGACCTGCGCGAGATCCGAGCCGGTGACTCGGTCGAGCAGGGTCCGTTCACCCTGGAGCCGTTCCAGGTTGCGCACAGCATCCCGGACTCGGTGGGTTACGCGATCCGGACGCCCCTCGGCACATGCATCCACACAGGCGACTTCAAGCTCGACCACACGCCGGTCATGGGGCAGGCGACCGACCTCTCGAAGCTGGCGCAGTATGGCGACGAGGGCGTCATCCTGTTGTGCGCGGACTCGACCTACGCGGAGATCCCGGGGTACACGCCGTCTGAGCAGATCGTCGGTGATTCGCTCTTCCGGTTCATCGCCAAGGCGGAGGGCCGGGTGATCGTGACGACGTTCGCATCGCTCATCGCGAGGGTGCAGCAGGTGTTCGACGCGGCGGAGGCGTGCGGCCGGCGGGTGTTTATCACCGGACGCACGATGATCGACAACACGAACATGGCGATCGAGCGCGGCTACCTGCGGGCCCCCGAAGGCATGCTGGTGAGCGTGCGCGAGTTGCCCAACGTGCCGCACGAGAAATTGGTGATCGTCACAACGGGCAGCCAGGGCGAGCCGACCTCGGCGCTGACGCGCATGGCGAACCAGGACCATCAGCACGTCAAGATCGTTGAAGGGGACCTGGTGATCATGTCAGCGTCGGCGGTGCCGGGCAACGAGGCGCTGGTGCACCGTACGGTGGACAACCTGTTCAAGTTGGGCGCGAACGTTCTGTACAACCGCATCGCCGACGTACACGTGCGCGGGCACGCGGCAGCGGAGGAGCTGAAGATCCTGCACGCCCTGGTGAAGCCGCGGTACTTCGTGCCTGTGCACGGCGAGTACCGGCACATGGTGTTGCACTCGCAGATCGCGGAGGCGCTGGATCAGGGGACGGACACGTTCATCATGACGGACGGTGACGTGCTGGAGATCGACAGCAAGGGCGAGGCGAACTACGGCGAGCGCATCGAGTGCGACTACGTGTACGTGGACGGCCTGGGCGTCGGCGACATCGACCACGTTGTGCTGCGCGACCGCAAGCACCTCGCGTCGGACGGGATGGTGGTGGTGATCCTGCCGATGGACAAGAACACCAGCCACCTGACGGGGCGGCCGGAGGTCGTATCGCGCGGGTTCGTGGACATGGACGAGAGCGAGGACCTGATCGAACGCACGCGCGACCACGTGGCCCACGGGCTGAACGCCGAGGACCACGCGCTGGAGTGGGGTGCGGTGCAGACCGAGGTGAAAGAGTCGGTCGCGAAGTTCCTGTACGATGAAACGAGGCGGCGCCCGATGGTGCTGCCTGTCCGGGTGGAGGTGTAGCGCAGGTGGCCGCAAGGACGCGGGCCAAGCCGGCGAGGGCGCAAAAGGCGCCCGTGAAACCCGTCGGGCGGCGGCGGAGCGGCCAGTCGGCCTGGACGACGCTGCACGACCTGCTCATTCGGCGCGAGAGCGTCGGCGTCCTGCTCATCCTGCTGGCCCTGCTGGCGGTGCCCTGGCTGGTGCCGTTCACATCGGGCCTGGCCGATGCCCGCAACCGCTTCGTCGAGACATTCGGGCTGCTGATCTTCGGATGGATCGGGCTGTTCGCATTCGCGGGCTGGCTGGTGATTCGCGACGAGCAAGAGAAGCTCTGGGCGGACTGGCGGCCGTGGGTCATCGGTGCGTTGACCGGCCTGGCGTTCGCCGGGCTCCTGGGGTTTTTCCGGCCCGACATTCGCCTCGGCGATGTGCTGGTGAGCGAGCACTCGCTGGGCGGCGAATTGGGACGGCGGTTTGCGGGCAACCCGTTCGGCATCATCGCATGGCTCTGCATCAGCATCGCGGCGTTCGCGGTGGCGTTCCCCGCGCTGGCGGCGACGGCGATCCAGAACACGCCCTACTACGCGCAGACGGTCTGGGACTGGCGCATCCCGCAGCGAAGCGCGTACTACACGCGCCGGGGCTTCGAGTTCATCTTCCCGACGAAGCCTGCCCCCAAGGGCGCGCAAAAGGTACCCCTCGACTCCGTGATGTGGGCCCAGTCGGCGGGCGCTGTGGCGGAAGCGGATGAGATCGACGAGGAGTACGAGGACGAGGAGCCAGTCCAGGCGTCCATGTTCGACGACGAGGATGAGGACGCCGGAGAGACCATCGAGACGGATGAGAAGGGGAACCGCAAGCGGAACGGCTGGCAACTGCCGCCCATGACGCTGCTGACTGACAAGACCCGCGAGGAAGGCAGCACCATCGACAACGAGCTGCGGGCGGAGTTGATCGAGCAGACGCTGGCGAGCTTCGGCGTGGACGCGAAGGTGGTGCAGATCAACGAGGGGCCGACGGTCACGCAGTTCGGCATCGAGCCGGGCTGGGAGATCAAGACACGCACGATCGTCGAAAAGGACGAGAACAACAAGACCGTGATCGGCAAGGACGGCCAGCCGAAGACTCGAGTGGAAGAAGTCTCGCGGACGCGCGTGCGGGTGCAGCAGATCACGTCGCTGGCAAACGACCTCGCGCTGGCGCTGGCGGCACACTCGGTCCGCATCGAGGCCCCGGTGCCTGGTAAGCCCGTGCTGGGCATCGAGGTGCCGAATGCGACGAAGTCGCTGGTCGCGTTGCGAACAGTCGTAGAGAGCACGCCGTTCCAGCGCGCCGCGGGCAAGAGCAAGCTGACGGTCGCGCTGGGGCAAAGCGTGTCCGGCGAGCCGATCATCGCCGATCTCTCGAAGATGCCCCACCTGCTCATCGCGGGCGCGACCGGCTCCGGCAAGTCGGTCTGCATGAACGCCATCATCTCCTGCATCCTGATGCATGCCTCGCCGGAGGACGTGCGCTTCGTGATGATCGACCCCAAGCGCGTGGAGCTGTCCGCATTCCGGCCCATCCCGCATCTCGCGTTCTCCAGCATCGTCGTCGACATGGACAAGGTCGTCGGCACGCTGCAGGCCGTGATCCACGAGATGGAGGCGCGGTACCGGAAGTTCGCGGCGATCGCAGTGCGGAACATCGACGGGTTCAACCGCAGCCCGCGGGCGGCGGAGAAGCTGCCGTACTGGGTCGTCATCATCGACGAGCTGGCGGACCTGATGATGGCGGCGCCTTTCGAGGTGGAGCGCCAGATCTGCCGCCTTGCGCAACTGGCGCGGGCGACGGGCATTCACCTTGTCGTGGCGACGCAGCGGCCATCTGTGGACGTGATCACAGGGCTCATCAAGGCCAACTTCCCGACCCGCATCGCCTTCGCCGTGAGCTCGCAGGTGGACTCGCGCACGATCCTGGACATGGCCGGGGCGGAGAAGCTGCTGGGCCGCGGCGACATGCTCTACATGCCCACGGACGCGGCCAAACCGATCCGCCTCCAGGGCGTCTACGTTTCCGACGCCGAGGTGGAGCGGCTGGTGCGGTTCTGGACGGACGACCGCTTCAGCGCCCTGGCCCCCGAAAACGCCGACGCTCTGCTCGAGCAGGCGCTCATCGAGCGCAACAGCGGCGAAGAGGACATCGACATCGGCGAGGGCGAC
>JACRBR010000050.1 GCA_016213125.1 Chloroflexota bacterium
AGCGGGGCCTTCATGGGCGCCGCCGGCATCGCGGACCAGGACTTCATCGACCAGGCCGGTGGCGCCGCGGAAGGCGCGTACGTGAGCCGGGGGCCGCAGCCCACGACCAGCAGCTACGACGCGTTCCTGGCGAAGTACCAGGCCGAGTACGGCGCGGACGCCGGCACGCAGTTCACGGAGCACTCCTACGACGCCACGACGATCATCCTGAACGCCATCAAGCAGGTGGCGAAGGTGGACGCCGACGGCAACCTGACGATCAACAAGGCCGATCTCATCGCCGCGGCGAAGGGGATCACGCTGGAGAACGGCGCATCGGGCACGGTCGAGTTCCTCGAAGACGGGGACCGCGACATCTCGACGGGCGCCATCAACCGCATCGACCAGGTGACCGACGGGGCGCTGAAGCAGGTGCAATAGCCGCCTGGGGGCGGCGATCTGAACTGACCGCGGGAGGCCGCAAGCTGTGCGGCCTCCCGCCCCCATATCAGGCAGGTGGGCACCGTGGAACAGTGGATTCAGCTGACGATCGACGGGATCACGCTCGGGGGCGTGTACGCGGTGATCGCGCTGGGGTACACGCTGGTGTACGGCGTGCTGCGGATGATCAACTTCGCGCACGGCGAGCTGTTCATGATGGGCGCGTTCGGTGGCTTCTACACGCTGGACGCGTTCGAGAACCACACGACCATGAACGACAGCCTGCCGTCGCTGACGATCGCCCTGGCGATCTTCGCCGGCATGGGGACGTCGGTGATTCTGGCGATCCTGATGGAGCGGCTGGCGTACCGGCCCCTCCGCCACGCGCCGAGGCTGGCGCCGCTGATTAGCGCCATCGGCGTGTCCATCCTGCTGCGGAACCTGATGCTGCGCTGGACGAACGCACGGCGGCAGGTGTTCCCGCAGGTCTTCCCACGCGGCAGCATCGAAATCGGCGACGTGAACGTGACCTACATCAGGATCTTCCTCGTCGCGCTCTCCATTTTGTTCATGCTGCTCCTGTACATCTTCATACAGCGGACGAAGACGGGGACGGCGATCCGGGCGGTCGCCGAGGATCGCGACACGGCCGCGCTCATGGGGATCGACGTGGACCGGACGATCGTGCTGACGTTCGTGTCCGGCGCCGCGCTGGCCGGGGCGGCGGGCGTCTGCTACGCGATGTACACGACCAACGCTGCGGCCGGGATGGGATTCCTTCCGGGGATCAAGGCCTTCACGGCGGCGGTGCTCGGCGGCATCGGCAGCGTGCCGGGCGCGATGTTCGGCGGATACTTCCTCGGCCTGTCGGAGTCGTACTCGACGAAGCTGATCGGAGCGCAGTACAAAGATGTCGTGGCGTTCGTGCTGCTGGTGCTGGTGCTCATCTTCCGTCCGTGGGGATTCTTCGGGAAGCGCGAAGACAGGCGGGCATAGGGCGATGGTTCAGCAGCGACGGCGCCTACCCCGGTCGCTGACCTCCGAGGCCCTTCGTGAGCGCATCGATCGAATGCGGGCGACGAGCGGGGGAGCACAGCTCTTCCGGTTCGGGCCGTACGCGCTGTTGCCGCTGCTCGGCGCGATCGCCGCGCTTTCACCGGCGCTGCTGTCGACGCGGTTGACCTTCCTCCTGATCCTGATCGTTGCATACCTGATGATGCGCATCGTGGACAACCTGTACGGCGTCGCGGTCCTCGCGCTCGCGCTCGCGCTGCTGCCGACGGCGATGGACGGCTTCGAGCGCAACATCATGTTCAACGTCGCGCTCTACACGGTGCTGGGTATCGGGCTGAACGTGGTGGTGGGCTACGCCGGGCTGCTGGACCTGGGGTACGTGGCGTTCTTCGCGGCGGGCGCCTACCTGTACGCGCTGGTGGTGGCGCCCGATGCAGGGGCGTCGGAGTGGGCGCAGAACTGGGACCTGGGACTGACGTTCTGGCCGGTGCTGCCGCTGGCCCTGGTTGCGGCGGCGCTCATCGGCGTGGCCCTGGGTGTGCCGGTGCTGCGGCTACGCGGCGACTACCTGGCGATCGTCACGCTGGGCTTCGGCGAGATCATCCGCATCATGGCGAACAACGAGGACTACTACACGAGCGGGCCGCGCGGGCTGTTCCTGCTGCCGAAACCGCCCTTCTTCGGCCGGGAGCTCGATACCGCGCAGGAGCTCTACTTCGTGGTGCTCGTCGTGGCCTTCGTGGCGGTGTTTGCGGCCGAGCGCATACGCGACTCGCGGGTGGGCCGGGCATGGGAGGCGATCCGGGAGGACGAGGACGTCGCGTCGTCGATGGGCATCGACACGACGGTGTACAAGCTGCTGGCGTTCGCCATCGGAGCCGCGATCGGGGGTGTGGGGGGTGTGATCGTAGCGGCGAAGCAGGGGTCGGTCTTCCCCACCGACTTCAACCTCGACGTATCGATCAACGTGCTGGCTCTGGTGATCATCGGCGGGATGGGGAACGTGCGCGGGATCCTGCTCGGCGCGCTCCTCGTTGTGGGGTTGCCGGACGTGCTTCGGGACTTCAATCTGGACCTGGGGTTCGTGACGTTCCAGAACGTGGGCGCGGACTATCGCCTGGTGATCTTCGGCGCCGCGCTCGTGGCGGTGATGGTGCTTCGCCCCGAGGGTTTGCTCCCGTCGCGGCGCAGGGCGGCGGAGTTCCGCGAGGCGGAGCTTCTCGAGCAGGAATACGCGACGTAGCCCATGGCGATTCTGTCCGTACGCCACGTGTCGCGTTCGTTCGAGGGGCTGGTGGCCCTGAACGACGTCAGCATCGACGTCGAGCCCGAGACGATCGTCGGAGTGATCGGACCGAACGGCGCAGGCAAGACGACGCTGTTCAACATCCTGACCGGCTTCTATCGGCCCACGTCGGGCGAGGTGTGGTTTCTGGACAAGCGGGTGGACGGCCTGCCGATGCACAAGATCGCGGCGGCGGGGATCAGCCGCACATTTCAGAACATCAGGCTGTTTTCGAATATGACGGCCATCGAAAACGTGCTTGTGGGCCAGCACCTGCACCTGGGGACGAACATCGCAACGGCCGTCCTGCGCCCGCCGGCAACGACGCGGGCGGAGCGCCGCGCCGTCGAACAGTCGGCGGAGCACCTGCGCTTCGCGGGGCTGGCAGGACGGGAGAACGAGCTGGCGCGCAACCTGGCGTACGGCGAGCAGCGGCGGCTGGAGATCGCGCGGGCGCTGGCGGTGCGGCCACGACTGCTTCTTCTGGACGAGCCGACCGCCGGGATGAACGCCGGCGAAAGCATGGCCATGATGAAGCTGATCCGCGAGCTTCGGGATGACCTGCAGGTGACCGTGATCCTCATCGAGCACCAGATGCGGGTCGTGATGGGCGTGTGCGAACGCATCTCCGTGCTGGACTACGGCGAGAAGATCGCGGAGGGGACGCCATCGGAGGTCCAGCGCGACCAGCGGGTGATCGAGGCGTACCTCGGGACGGGCCAACTGAAGCGACAGGACGCTGGCTCGTGAGGGAAGATGCGGCTCCGGTCGTCGCGCAGTCCGCCCACCTCGAGCTCGACGGTGTCGTCTCGGGCTACGGGCAGATCATGGCGATCAAGGGCATCACGCTGCAGGTGCAGACTGGCGAGATCGTGGCGCTCATCGGCGCAAACGGAGCGGGCAAGTCGACGACGCTGCGGACGATATCGGGACTGTTGCGTCCGCGATCGGGGCGCATCGGCTTCGAGGGCGAGCGCATCGATGCGGTTGCGCCGCACAAGATCGTCTCGCGGGGGATCTCGCACGTGCCTGAGGGGAGGGCCATCTTCAGCCGGCTGACTGTGCGTGAGAACCTGGAGATGGGTGCGTTTCAGCGAACGGACCGGGCGGGGATCGAAGCTGACCTCGATCGCGTGGTGGGGATCTTCCCGCGCCTGCGGGAGCGCCTGAAGCAGGATGGGGGCACGCTCTCGGGCGGTGAGCAGCAGATGCTGGCTATCGGCCGGGCGCTGATGGCGCGGCCCCGGCTCCTCTTGATGGACGAGCCGTCGATGGGCTTGTCGCCCGTGCTCGTGGAGACGATCTTCAACACCATCATCGACATCAACCGGAACGGGACGACGATCCTGCTGGTGGAGCAAAACGCGGCGATGGCCCTGCAGGTCGCGACGCGCGGATACGTACTGGAGTCCGGGGCCATCGCGCTGGAGGCGTCAGCGGCAGAGCTGCGGGCGAGCGACCTGGTGCGCAAGACGTATCTCGGCGAGGTGTGAGGCCTCGGAGGGCGGGACCGCTCTCAGCAGGTGCCGTCGAGGCAGCCGGTGGCGCTGTTGAATGCGGCGGCGAGCGACTCGCGGAACACGATCATGGCGAGAAGGACAGTGCCGACGGCGATGACCGTGATGATCATGCTGTATTCGGCGAGGGTCTGTCCGTTGTCATCGTGGGCCCGCGCCCGCAACCGGGAGGCGGCGGCGAGCACCCGGAGGGCGGCGTCGATGAGCATGAGAGGGAACCCTCTGCGGGGAGGGATGCGCCGCACGGTTGGCGACGCTACCAGGAAAACGCGCACGAGCGCTCTGGCGTTGCAGGCAGGGGTCTGGACCGGCCGGGGGCGGGCACGCTAAACGACATAACGATGACTTGTGCAGGTTATCACGAAGCCTTGACCGTACATATGAGCGGCGCGATACTGGCGGCGATTTGGCCCCCGGGAAGGTGCCGGATGGCTCTGGAGCGCTCGGGGACAATGGAGTAGGCGGGGCGGCCCGCCGGGGTGTGGCTGACTTTCCGCGCGCAGGAGCGGGAGGTGCCGGGGGTGAGGTTTGCGCAGGTCCGTCGTTTCCCGCCTGATGCTCGCCGGCCTTCTTGGAGGGCTGGCGTTCCTCTTCTCGGGCTGCAGCGTGTTCAGCAGCCCCCAGAACACATTCGCGCCCGCCGGAGAGGTCGCCCACGACCAGCGCTGGCTCTTCATGCTTACGATGTGGTTTGCCATCCCGATCATGCTTTTCGTCGAGCTCGGGCTGCTGGTGATGATGATCGTGTTCCGGAAGCGGAGGGGCCACGAGGCGCTTCCCAAGCAGGTGCACGGGAACAATGCGCTGGAGCTGGGCTGGACCATCGCTCCGGCGCTGCTGTTGATGGCGTTCGTGCCGTTCGTGGTCGGCGGCATCGTTGAGCTGGGAAACACGCCGAAAGACGCGGTCGTCGTCGAGGTGAACGCGTTCAGGTTCGGGTGGTACTTCGGCTACCTCGCGCCGGACGGGACGCTCGTAGAGGGCGACCCATCGAGCGTCTCGGACCCCGGGCCGGGGCTGTACATACCGCTTGGCAAGAAGGTCGAGCTGCGCCTGCACTCAGCTGATGTCATCCATAGCTTCTGGGTGCCGAAGCTGGCCGGCAAGACGGACGTGATGCCCGGCCGCACCAACCACATGTGGTTGAAGGGCGATAGACTCGGCGACTACGCCGGGCAGTGCGCCGAGTTCTGCGGACTCAGCCACTCCCTGATGCGATTCCACGTGAAGGTGGTCACGCAGGAGGAGTACGATCGCTATATCCAGTGTCTCGTCACGGGCGAAGGCTGTGACGAGTTCTCGGGCCTTTCGGTGAGAGCGGCGGGAGACTAACCATGGCGGCAACCTCGATCCCGAAGCGGATGTCGTTCCCGCAGGCCATGCGCGAAGCGCGGGCGGCGGGCGCGACCTACCAGGGCATCTGGAGCTGGCTGACGACGGTCGACCACAAGCGCATCGGCGTCATGTATGGCGCAGCTGCCTTCTTCTTCTTCGTGGTTGGTGGCATCGAGGCGCTGCTGATCCGGATCCAACTCACCGCGCCGGAGCAGTCGTTCCTGAACCCCGACCAGTACAACCGGATCTTCACCATGCACGGGACGACGATGGTCTTCCTGGTGGTGATGCCGATGGGCGCGGCGTTCTTCAACCTGCTGGTGCCGCTGATGATCGGCGCGCGCGACGTAGCGTTCCCGCGCATGAACGCGTTCAGCTTCTGGGTGTTCCTGGGCGGTGGCATCCTGCTGAACACCAGCTTCTTCACCGGCGGGAACATCTTCGCCGGAGAGCTGGGGGCGCCGGACGGCGGCTGGTTCGGCTACGCGCCGCTCACGCTGAAAGCCTACAGCGGCGGACACGGGATCGACTACTGGGTCATCGGCCTGCAGATCCTGGGAATCGCGTCGCTCGCCGGTGCTTTCAACTTTATCGTAACGATCCTGAACATGCGGGCGCCGGGCATGACGTTGTTCCGGATGCCGGTGTTCGTGTGGATGACGCTGGTCACGTCGTTCCTGCTGATCTTCGCCATTCCCGTTATCAGCGTGGCGCTCTTCCAGCTGACCTTCGATCGCGCGTTCGGGGCGAACTTCTTTAACGTATCGGCCGGGGGCACGCCGCTGCTCTGGCAGCACATGTTCTGGCTGTTCGGGCACCCGGAGGTGTACATCCTGATCTTGCCGGCGATGGGGATCGTGTCCGAGATCCTGCCGGTGTTTAGCAAGAAGCCGCTCTTCGGGTACCCGTTCGTCGTGTTCAGCGGCGTGGCCATCGGGTTCATGTCGTGGGGCGTGTGGGCGCACCACATGTACACGACGGGCCTGGGCTCCGTGGCGAACAGCGCGTTCGGAATCTCGACGATTCTCATTGCGGTGCCGACCGGGATAAAGATCTTCAACTGGATGGCGACGATGTTCGCCGGCACGCTCAATCTGAAAACGCCCTTTTACTTCTCGGTGGGATTCATCGCGATGTTCACGATCGGCGGGCTGACGGGTGTTACGCACTCCATCGTGCCGTCGGACTACCAGCAGCAGGACACGTACTACATCGTCGCGCACTTCCACCAGGTGCTGTTCGGCGGCGCGATCTTCGCGCTGTTCGGCGGCGCCTACTACTGGTTCCCGAAGTTCACGGGCAAACTGATGAACGAGACGCTGGGGATGATCAACTTCTGGCTGATCTTCATCGGCTTCAACCTCACGTTCCAGCCGATGATGGTGGCGGGCCTGATGGGCATGCCGCGCCGGATTCACACCTACCCCAGCGACTACGGCTGGGAGTTCTGGAATGCGATGGCGACGGTGGGTGCGTTCACGATCGCGCTGGGTGTCCTGGTATTCATGGTGAACTTCGTGCTGAGCCTGCGAAAGGGCGAGGCCTCCGGTGATGACCCATGGGACGCCCGGACGCTCGAGTGGACGATCCCGTCTCCGCCACCGGCGTACAACTTCGCCGAGATCCCGCACGTGCACTCGCTCGACGACTTCTGGCACAAGAAGTACACCGAGGACAGCGAAGGGCGGCCGGTGCCGTTGCCGGCGGGCGCTTCGGACACGGCGCACGCCAACGGGCATGGGGATGGCCATGGCATCCACCTTCCGTCGCCATCGATCATGCCGATGATCGCGGCGCTGGGCTTCCCGATCATCGGGTTGGGGCTGGTGTATGTGAATGACACGCACCAGGTGTGGAGCTGGCTCGGCGGCGGGTCGCTGTACCTGTTGATGCGGCCGCTCATCGCGGTGGGCGCGGCGATCATGGTGGTGGGACTGTACGGCTGGGCGTTTGAGCCCGCGACGGAGGAATAGGCTCGTGGCGCACGCATTGCCGGCTGGCGGACATCTGGAGACGAACACCGGGCTGGACAACCGGAAGCTGCTGATGTGGCTGTTCCTGGGGTCGGACTGCCTATTCTTCGGGTCGCTGATCTCGGCTTACCTGCTGTACCGCGACCGCAGCGTGGTGGGCCCGTACCCGTCGGAGCTGTACGACATTCCGTTCACATCCGTGAGTTCCTTCGTGTTGCTGATGAGCAGCTTCAGCATGGTGCTGGGGCTCTCGGCGCTGCAGCGGGGTAACATCCGCGGTATGCGGATCTGGCTCTCGTGCACGGCGTTCCTGGGGGTGTTGTTCCTGGGCGGGCAGGCGTTCGAGTTCACCGAGTTCTACCGGGAGGGGCTGACGCTGCACCAGAACCTGTTCGGCACGACGTTCTTCGTGCTGACCGGGTTCCACGGCGCGCACGTGTCGGTCGGCGTGCTGATCCTGCTGTCGATCGTGGCATCGTCGTTCCGGGGACGCGTATCATCGGATGACC
>JACRBR010000061.1 GCA_016213125.1 Chloroflexota bacterium
CGTGGAAAACCTCGACATCGCCGTAGCGCCAGCGCCAGCGCGCTGCGTCCCTGCGGGAACTTCCTGATGCGTTGTCGGTCCGCCGCTGGATGGCGTTTCATCCGGTGGGAACCCCGGCGACATCGGGCAGCTTGAGGATCGTGCCGACGTCCTGGCCGACTCGGGTGACGATCTCGCGCGGAGTATTGGCGGGCGCCATCAGCGCGAACCAGGAATCGTAATTGTAGCCCGCCACGCCGGCCTCGGCGACGGTGGGAATATCCGGGAGCTGCGGACTGCGGGCGGCGGAGTTGATGGCGATGGCGCGGACCTTGCCCGTGGCGCTCAGCTCCTGCGCCTGCGGGATGGGCGCGAAGTACATCTGCGCGTCGCCGCGAATGACCGCGGTGGTCGCCTCCGGCACGCCCTTGTAGGGCACGTGGACGATGTTGATGTTGGCGCTCTGCCGCATGACCTCGGCGGACAGGAAGGAGGTGCTAGCCAGCCCGGCCGAGGAGAAGTTGAGCTCGCCCGGCTTCGCCTTGGCGAGCGCGATGAACTCGCCCAGGGTCTTCACCGGAAGCGTGGGCGGAACGATCATGACGAGCGGAACCGACGCGACCTTGGTGACGCCGCTGAAATCCTTGACCGGATCGAACGAAACGTTCTTGCTGACCGCACGCGCTATCGTGTGCCCGTTCGAGGTCAGCATCAGCGTGTATCCGTCCGCCGGGGCGTTGGCCACGCTGGTGGTGCCGGGCAGGCCGGGGCGGTTCTCCACGATGACCTGCTGCTTCCACATGTCCTGGAGCTTGTCGGCGATCACGCGCGCCAGATTGTCGGTGATGCTGCCGGCCGAGAACGGCACGACGATGCGGACCAGGTGGTTCGGATAGGGCTGGGCGGACGCGCTGGAGATCGCGGCGACGAGCGCCGCGAAGCCTAGCCAGATTACACGAAGCGTTGGCATCGAACTCCCCTGACTCTTGAGGTATTTATGGCATGAAAGCCGAAGCTTTCCGGCCCCCTGATTAAAGCAGGAAGCGCACGGACCGTACATCAGAACGGCGCCGTGACAAGAGGACGCTGTTTCTCTCCCCTCATGGCACGTTTGCGCCGGCTGCAAGCTTGGCCCGGCGCCGCGCCGGATTCATCTCGTACGCGAAGAAAGAGTGTGATAATCGCCAAGCCTTTCCACCGGCCCCCGGGAACCCATGCGCACCGAACAGGCTCGCCCCATCCGCCTCGCGGACTACCGTCCCCCCGACTGGCTGGTGGAGACCGTCGATCTCGACGTGTCGCTTCATCCGACGCGGACGCAGGTGCGCGCGACGCTGCGCCTCAAGCCGAACTCGAAGGCCGCGGCCCCCGCTCCGGTCGTGCTCGACGGGGACGAACTGCGCGCGCTCGCGGTCAAGATCGACGGCGCGGAGCTCCCCGCCGACGGCTTCACCGCGACCCCGGACGGCCTCACCATCCCGCAGCCGCCCAACCGGCCCTTCGTGCTCGAGGTCGTGACCGAGCTCGACCCGTCGGCGAACACCAAGCTGATGGGGCTCTATCGCTCGGGCGGCACCTACTGCACCCAATGCGAGGCGGAAGGCTTCCGCCGCATCACCTTTTTCCCCGACCGGCCGGACGTGATGGCCGTCTACACCACGCGCATCGAGGCGGACAAGGCGGAAGCGCCGGTGCTGCTCGCCAACGGCAATCTGGTCGCTTCGGGCGACATCGCCGGCACCAACCGCCACTTCGCGGTCTGGCACGACCCGTTCCCCAAACCGTCCTATCTGTTCGCGCTGGTGGGCGGCGATCTCGCCGCGCTCGAGGACAGCTTCACGACCATGTCCGGGCGACGGGTCGCGCTGAAAATCTATGTCGAGCCCGGCAAGGAGGACCGCGCCGCCTATGCCATGGAGTCGCTCAAGCGCGCCATGCGCTGGGACGAGGAGGCGTTCGGCCGCGAGTACGATCTCGACATCTTCATGATCGTCGCCGTCTCCGACTTCAACATGGGAGCGATGGAGAACAAGGGCCTCAACATCTTCAACGACAAATACGTGCTCGCCTCGCCCGAGACCGCGACCGACGCCGACTACGCCCATATCGAGGCGATCATCGCGCACGAATACTTCCACAACTGGACCGGCAACCGGATCACCTGCCGCGACTGGTTCCAGCTCTGTCTGAAGGAGGGACTGACGGTCTTTCGCGACCAGGAGTTCTCCTCCGACATGCGCTCGCGGCCGGTCAAGCGCATCGCCGACGTGCGGGTGCTGCGCGGCCATCAGTTCGTCGAGGACGCCGGGCCGCTCAGTCATCCGGTGCGGCCGGAGGTCTC
>JACRBR010000053.1 GCA_016213125.1 Chloroflexota bacterium
AGCAGCACGAACGCCTGGATCATCATCGACATCTGCTGGCCGCGCTCCGGGTAGAGCATTGGCAGGATGCCGGCGAAGATCGCCAGCCCCGCCACGCTGAAGCTGCCGACAAGCAGCACCGCCGCCGCCGCGCCCCAGTCCGCCTGCGAGAGCCCGATGTCGAAGAACGGTAGCGCGATGGCGAAGATGATGGCCGTGCGGATCGTCGCGTGGATAATGCCGAACAGCACCATGCCCGTCAGGTGCAGCCAGCGCTCGACCGGCGCCATCAGCGTGTGCTCGATGGTCCCCTCCCAGCGCTCCCACGAGATCACCAGCGAGATGTCGTCCAGCACGGCCGACAGGTACGCCCATACCAGCGTGCCGATGAGCAGGAACAGCACCAGGCTGTTCACCTGCTCCTTGTTGGCGATGCCCGACTCACCCACCTGCGAGGCGATGAACGTGACGGCCAGCGTGTTCACTACGCCGTACACCAGCCACACCAGCTCCCACGCCCAGTACCGCTTCCACAGGTTCGTCTGCCGCTCGATGAACGCCCACGCCAGCGCCGGCCGCGAAGCCCTGCGCGGCATGGGCCACGTCGATGGAATGTTCAGTGCCATGTCTCCTCCAGTCGGTCGTCAGTCGTCAGGCGTCGGGTGTGCGTCTTACAACATTCAACATCCAACATCCAACATCCAACCCCTGTCCCCTGTCCCCTGTCCCCTGTTCACTGTCCACTACCACCCTCCTCGTCCTCCGCCAGGTCTCGCCCGGTGATCTCCATGAAGACGTCCTCCATGTCGATCTGCTCGACATCACCACCCTTCGCCACCATCCGCCGCAGCTCCAGCGGCGTCCCCTCGGCGACGATGCGGCCGCCGCTGATGAAGGCGATCCGATCGCAGAGCAGTTCCGCCTCGTCCAAGTCGTGCGTCGTCAGCAGGATCGTCGCGTCGTGCTCGCGGCGGACGTCGCTGATAAACGACTGCACGTCGCGCTTGCTCCGCGGGTCCAGACCCGTTGTCGGCTCGTCCAGCAGCATCAGCACCGGCGACGTCAGAAACGCCCTCGCTACGGCCACCTTCTGTTGCTGTCCGCGGCTCAGGTGGCTCATCGGCTCCACGGCGCGCGCCCACTCGAGGCCGAGGCGGCGCAGGATCTCCGGCGTCCGCTCCTTGATCTCGGGCGGCGTCAGGCCATACACGCGCCCGAAGAACATCAGGTTCTCCATCGCCGTCATGCTCTTGAAGAACGACGGGTCGGCCGACACCCGGTTGATGAGGGCCCGCACGGCCATCGCATCCTTCACCACGTCCAGGCCGAACACCGTCACACCGCCCTCGTCGGGCAGTAACAGCGTGCTGATGATGCGGATCAACGTCGACTTCCCGCTGCCGTTCGCCCCGATGACGCCGAAGATCTCGCCCCTGCGGATCTCGAACGAGACGCCATCCACGACGCGGCGCGGGCCTTCTCCTTTCCCGTCCCGCGACCACGGCAGCAGGCGGCCCGGGTTGAAGCCGCCGCCGAACGTCTTCGAAACGCCGCGGGCCACCAGAGGCGTCGCCCTCGCGTCGCCGCCGACACGCCTTGGGTTCACGTTTCGGGTATCCGTCCTGCTTGTTTCCAAAATCACCATCTCGATCACTCTCGTTTCATCGTCATCGCCCGTAGGCAACACAAAAGCCCACGTACGGAGTCTTGCCGTAGGTGGGCCGAATGGGTCGTCGTGCGGTGGGGGGCTACGTCAACGTTCTCGCATCACGACGGGCGCACTCATCCGGCCCAAGCCATCGCCTTTCGGGCCCGCAAGCGGCCTTAGGCGGAAGCTTCCGACCTGGTTGATTCTCAACGTCCGTTCCCGTCGCTACGGCACCCGGATCACGTGTCCGGGCGTTCGCCCATCATAGGGGAGCGCGAGAGAAGGTGTCAATACGCTGCTGACGCCGCGTGGCAGTTGGGGTTCGCGCGCCGCCGGCTCGCGATTCCGGCTCGTGATGAATGTAACGATGACGGCGCCGAATCCGATCGTTTCAGTCACGGGCACCAGACGGCCGCGGAGCTACTCCACAGACTTCGCCCTCGCCCTCGCGCATCGAAGAAGAATCCCTAGCCTGAACCGCGCCCGTGCGGCGGCGGCCGCCTCCGAGGAGCGCCGGTCGCGCTCGCGACGGAGCCGTCGAGAGTGGGTTTGTGGCTTCGGACGGTGGGCGCACCCTGTGAAAAGCCGCAGGAATCACTTGACAAGATCGTTCAACGTAACGCGCGTCAATAACCGAACAGGGGGTCCGAGCGGGGTCCTGTACAACGTATAACGGCCGTCAAGCGGGTGCCATAGATCTACATAAATCGGCGAAAAGGTTGACCGATTACATGATCCACTATCAGCCAACCGGATCTACACTGGCCTCAACGTCCTGGTGTGGCATCCCCGCCACCGTAACAACACAGAGACAACCGAATAATGAAGTACCCACTGCCCGCGACCGCGGGTGGGTATGCCCTGCGGGGGCCGCTGGCCGCCGTCACGTCCCTCACCCTGAGCGACGCATGGCGGTTCGTCGCGCGCCATTGGGGGCTGCTCGCCGCGCTCGCCATTACGTTCGCCGTGCACGCACCCACGCTCCGATACTACTTCGACGGAGACGACTTCGTCGTACTCGGCAGTGTGCAGCACCTTGGTAGCCGCCAGTACCTGCTCGACACGCTGCGGATGCAGGACATCGTGCCGAACTGGCGGCCGCTCACCGGCGCCGTCTACACCATTGAATGGAACCTGTTCGGCTTGAACGCGATGGCGTGGCGCGCTGTCAACCTCGCCGTGCACCTTTCATCCATGGCCGTGCTGTACGGGCTGGTGGTGCGCGTCACGAAGCGCCAGGCCATCGGCGCCGTGGCAGCGCTGATCTTCGGCGTGTCGGGTGCGCACTTCGACACCGTGACCTACGTAACGGCGCTTCCACATCTGCTGGCGACGTTCTTCACGCTGGCGTCTCTGCTCGCCATCGTCACGTACGTGCAGGATGGCGAGCGCAACGCGCGGGCTTACTGGCTGTCGTTCATCCTGTTCGGACTCGGCTTCCTGGCCAACGAAGGCGCATTCGTCTACGCGCCCGTCATCGTGATGGCCTACGCGTTGTTTGCGCGGCGGTGGCAACGGGCGCCGCTTCGGCTGGTGTTGCATGGACTTCCGTTTGCGCTCTTGTCCGGCGGATGGCTCGTCTTCTACCAGACGGCGGACCTGCCACAGCTGAAGTTCGACGGCTTCTACTGGGGCTCGCACGTCGTCGACAACTACGCGGTCTACGTGTCGTTCATCGTGTACCCGGCAAAGGCGATCCCGCTTGAACCGGACACGCTGCGGTGGGTGATTACGGGCGCGTTCCTGGCTAGCGCCGCCGTACTCTCGGTCTTCGCCGGCAACATCGTGCGCGTCTGCCTGCTGGGCATCGGGGTGGCATTGCTGCCGTTCGTCCCGGTTGAGATCTGGACCGCTTCGCGATACACGTACGGGGCGGTGGCGTTCTTCGCGCCGATCGCTGCGATCTGCGCCTACTGGTTGTTCGACCGCGTCCGCACCACCCACAACTACGTCCGCGTGCCAGCCACGATCGTCGCGCTTGTGTTTGTCGCGACCGTCGCGGGGCTCTATTCGTGGCAGACCTTCGCGCGCGATCGGATGTCCGGTGAGCGCACCGACCGCTGGCAACTGCTGGTGAACGAACTGCAGAAGAACTACGATACCGTGCCGCCTGGGACGACGATCTACATTGTGGACGGCCCGTGGACCAACCCGATGGAACAGTACACGTGGGTCCCGTCGGTGGCGCGCGCGGTCTACGGCGATGCGGCGGCGTTTGACCTGCCGCGGAGCGTCTACGCCGCCGACCCGCCCAGCACGGACAACGCCCTCTTCCTGCAGTGGACAGCCAACGGCTTGCAGCCGATGTCGCAGGAGCAAGTGCGGGCCCTGTTGTCGGGCAATGAAACTGTCACGGTGCGCTGAACCGGACATCCGGCAGTCGATACGCGGGCGGATGCGAACCTGAGGACGCGTCCGCCCGCTGTCTTCTTGGCCGACGACGCGGCAAGCTGACATGCTGACTGCCTGACAAGCTGAGGAGCTCAAATGTCCCGCATCTTCGAGATCGCCAACCAGTACGTCGAAGATCTCGCCGCGCTCGACCCGAACTTCGCAACGAGCATCGGCGTGCCGGGCCATGAGACGGAGTTGACGGACTACTCGCCTGAGGGACACGCGAAAGTGGCGGACCTGAACCGCCGGACGATGTCAGAGGTGGAGGCCGCGAAGCCAACGAGCGAGCCTGACCGGATCGCCCGCGACGTGATGGTCGAGCGGATGCGTGTGCGGCGAGATCTGTATGAGGCGGGCGAGTACGTGCGCGACGTGAAGATTATCGGCAGCGGGATGAGCGCGGTGCGCGGCGTGTTCGACCAGATGCCCCGGGCGACGGAGCAGGAATGGCGAAATATCGCGGGCCGGCTGGGCGCGGTGCCGGGAGCGCTCGGCGGCTATCGGGCGTCGCTGTCGCGCGGCCTGGCCGAGGGGAAGGTGGCCGCGAAGCGGCAAGTGCTGGAGTGCGCGAAGCAGGCCGAGACGTGGTCGGGGTTGAAGGCCGGGACGCCGTCGTTCTTCAGCACGCTGGTGGATGCATTCGACCGAAGCGCTCTACCGGTGAACGACGTGCGGGGTGACCTCGAGCAGGCGGTTCGCGGCGCGGAACAGGCCTATGCCGAGTTGCGGTCATTCCTGCTGGACACGTACCTGCCGAAGGCGCCGGAACGCGACGGGAGCGGACCGGAACGGTACGCGCTGAACTCGCGCGTGTTCAACGGCGCCGAGCTCGATCTTGAGGAGACCTACCGTTGGGGTTGGGACGAGTTGTATCGTGTCGAGGACGAGCTCGAATCGACGGCGAAGAAGATCAAGCCCGGCGCGACCATCGCCGAAGCGCTGGAGTTGCTCGAAACCGATCCCGCGCGCTCGATCGACACCGTCGAGGCGTTCCAGTCGTGGCTGCAGGAGCTGCACGACCGGGCGCTGGACGACCTCGACGGGACGCACTTCGACATCGACCCGCGCATCAAGCGCGTGGAGGTGATGATCCCGCCGCCGGGCGGGGCGCTGGCTCCGTATTACACCGGCCCGTCCGAGGACTTCACGCGCCCGGGCCGCACCTGGTGGCCGCAGGGCACGCGCACGCGCTTCCCGAAGTGGTTCCAGGTGACCACCGCCTACCACGAGGGCGTCCCCGGCCACCACCTGCAGGTCGGAGCCGTGCGGTGCTTCTCCGAGCGGCTATCGCGCTACCAGCGCACGGCGGCGTTCGTTTCGGGACACGGCGAGGGCTGGGCGCTATACGCGGAGCGGCTGATGGGCGAGCTGGGATACCTGGAGAACCCCGACTACTACCTGGGCATGCTGAGCGCGCAAGCGATGCGCTGCGTCCGCGTGATCGTCGACATCGGCATGCACCTGGAGCTGCCGATCCCGAAGACCGACCGCTTCCACCCCGGCGAGATCTGGAACCACGACCTGGCACTGGAGTTCGCGGTGGAACGCAGCCTGCAGCCACGGGAGTTCATGGCGAGCGAGATCATCCGCTACCTGGGGTGGCCGGCGCAGGCGATCAGCTACAAGGTGGGCGAGCGGGCATGGCTCGCGGCGCGCGCGGCGGCGAAGAAGCGCGACGGCGCGGCGTTCGACCTGAAGGCCTTTCACACGAAGGCACTGATGCTGGGACCGATGGGGCTGGCGCAGCTCGAGAAGGAGCTGGCCGGGTAACCGCGTCGATGCGCCGGTGGTTCTCGCAGCAGACCTTTCCTGATAGAACGACCCCATGCCGATTGCCGCCGTTGCGCTGCTGATCGCCGCGGCCTTCGGGCACGCGACGTGGAACTACCTGGCGAAGGGGGCACGCAACGACGCGGCGTTCACGCTCGCGTTCGTATTCGCGTCGACGGTGATCTACCTCCCGGTCGTCGTCATCGCATGGGCGGTGGATCCGCCCCACCTCGGCTGGCAGGGCCTGGTCTTCATCGGTGTATCGGCGGGCATCCACGTCGCCTACTACGTCCTGCTGACGCGCGGGTACAGGACGGGCGACCTTTCCGTCGTGTATCCGCTGGCGCGGGGGACGGGGCCGTCACTCGCCGTCATCGGTGCGATCCTGATCTATAGCGAGCGGCCGTCACCGCTGGCGCTGGGCGGGACGCTGCTGGTGGTCGCGGGGATCATCGTGGTGTCGTGGGCGCCGCGGCTGCGCCAAGACAACGCGGTAGCGGTATCGGTGGGATTCGCGCTCGCGACGGGCGCCGTCATCGCGGCGTACACGTTGTGGGACAAGAAAGGCGTGGGGTACACCTCGCCGGTGATATACGCGTACGGCATCGACGTGGTGCGCATCGTCATCTTCGCCCCTCTGGTGTTGACGGCGGCGAAGGGCCGCCAGGCGCTGGCGTACGCGTGGCGGGAGGAGCGGCGCGCGGTTCTGGGCATCGGACTCCTGGAGCCGGGGGCGTACATGATGGTGCTGGCGGCGCTCACGCTGGCGCCCGTGAGCTACGTGGCACCGGCGCGGGAGATGAGCATCCTCATCGGTGCGGCCATGGGGGCCCACCTGCTGGGCGAGCAGGACGGCCCGCGACGGCTGGCGGGGGCGGGCGCCATCGTCGCCGGCGTGTTCGCGCTGGCCCTCGGATGAAACGCTTCATCGAGCCGTAACAACGGCGGGATATACTCCTCGCCACGATGACCACGAACGATGACCTTTCGCGCACGCTCACGCGCATGGCCGAAGCTCGCACGGCGCTCGCGACGGCGATCGAAGCGCTCGATGCGGACGCGATGCGACGCGCACGTCCAGGAGGTTGGACGCTCGGGCGCGTGCTGCAGCACGTCATCGAGTCCGAGGCCACATACTCCAAGCTCCTGGCGCACCAATGCGGACGCGCCGCGCCCGAGCTGGCCACGCGCGAGCCACCCGACGGCGCGGGTGCGATCACCCAGCTCGAGGCGACGAGGTCGGCTGTGCTGGGCCTCGTCGACGGCATCGACGACGTAGCGCTTTACCGGCTGACGCGTTTCGGACACGAGGAGTACAGCCCGCTGAGCGTGTTGGAGAACGTTGCGGCCCACGACCGCGACCACCTGGACCAGATCCTCGACGTTGCGCGAGGTTCGCAGATGCAGCCTGGCGCGCGGGCCACCCCCGAAGGCCTGACGGTGCGTCCGGCGGCGATAGACGATCTGGTGCGGATGACGGAGATCTACAACCACTACATCGTAAACACCCCGACGACCTTCGACCTCGAGCCGTACACCGTCGACCAGCGCGCCGAGTGGTTCTCGCACTACGCCGCCGCCGGCCGCCACCGGCTGCTGGTGGCGGAGCGCGACGGAGTGGTGGTGGGTTACACGAGCTCGAGCAAGTTTCATCCGCGGGCCGCCTATGACACGACGGTGGAGCTCACGGTGTTGTGTGCGCCAGAGGCGATTGGTCTTGGCATCGGGCAACAGCTCTACGAGGCGCTGTTTGACGCGCTGGCCGGTGAGGATATCCACTCCGCAGTGGCCCTGATCACGCTGCCGAACAAGGGATCGTGCGCCATCCACGAACGGTTCGGGTTCCGGCCGATGGGTGTGCTGCGAGAGGCCGGCCGCAAGTTCGGGCGGTACTGGGACGTGGCGTACTACCAGAAGCTCATGCAAGACGGTTGACAGAGAGGCAACCATCGATGGTTCACATCCGGCCGGGCACGCTGAGGGACTTGCCCCGGCTCGTCGAGATCTATAACCACTACATTCTCCACACACCTGTCACCTTCGATCTTGAACCGGTGACCATCGAACAGCGCCGGCCTTGGTTCGACCAGTTCGCCGATCAGGGCCGCCACCGGCTTCTTGTCGCCGACGAAGGCCACGGCGCGCTGGGCTACGCCTGCACGCACCAGTTTCGGGTGAAGGCGGCATACGACACGACCGTCGAAACGACGGTCTACTGCGCGCCCGAGGCTACCGGCTGCGGCACGGGGTCAGCTCTGTACACAGCCCTCTTCCTGGCCGTCGCGCACGAGGATATCCATCGCCTGGTGGCCGGGATCACGCTGCCAAACGCCGCGTCAGTGGCGCTACACCAGCGCTTCGGATTCGCCCCGGTCGGTGTATTCCACGCCGTCGGCCGGAAGTTGGGGCGGTACTGGGACGTGGGCTGGTACGAGCGCGCGCTGTAGGTGGCATCGCGCCAACCATCGGGACCCGTGCCTCGCCCCCGCGATCACTGCTCCCCGAGCGATTCCTTCAAGTTGCGGGCAAGTGCGAAGGGATCGCTGGAGACGACGCTGGCCGCGTACAGCTCCATTGCACCGAAGTCCGCCGTGCGTGATGAAGGGTCGCCGCGATCGACGATGCGGACGATCACCGGGAAGCCCTCCCACGATTCCGGCGTCTCGGACCAGGGCGGCGTGTAGATCACCAGGTTGAACGAAGTCACACCCATACGATCGCGATAGCACTCGAGGACCTCATAGATGCGGTCCTTGAGCGACGTCGAGACGAACGGCGCGAACAGCAGGACCTCGTTCTCCTTCTTGGGCGTCAGGTTGGCGATGACCTTCGTGCCGTCCTTCTCGAACGCGCAGCCGACGGACTGGTGGGCGAGAAAGAGGTCGCTGAAGTAGTTCGCGCGCTCGTGCGCCTGGTAGACGGAGGCGGAGCGGCGGAGGTGCTCCACGGCGGCATAGTGCATGCCGCGGCCCATGATGACCTGCGCGTGGCCGTGAAGCAGCGAGGCGCCGGCGCGCCACAGGCAGTTCCAGAGGAAGACGTAGTACTTCGCCTCCGGGTCCGACGCGTGGGCGAGATCGCCCCATCGCCCTCCCGTGTCAACGTAGTCGTGCAGCATCTCGCGCGTAAAGCGGAGAGGGTGCTTCTCGTTGAAGACCACCAGGCCGTGGAAGCCGTCGAACTTGGCGATGTTGCTGGCGGTGACGCAGTACTTGCCGCGGACACGGCCGAAGAGGTCCTCGGGCGTGCCGTTGTACGGATCGGCGAGCGGGTCTGGCGGGCCGTCATCCAGTTCGCGATCCAGGTCGATGTCGTGACGCCACATCGGGCGGCTGGAGCGGAGCCAGTTGAAGAGCACGCCCTCGAGCGTGACCTTGTTCGTGATCTTGACGATTTTCTGCTGGCGGGTCGCGTCCACGTCGCCAAACTGCTTCTCGATCCAGGGGATCATGGCATCCGGCGGAACAAGGGCGCCCGTGGTGCTGCTCAGATCAAAGATGCGCTCAAACCGTGCGTGCTCCTCGTGGGGCAGGCCCGCCGTAAGCTCCTCGATCTGGACAATGCTGTAGTCCTGCTGGATTGCCATCCGTTCCACCTTTACCGCCGTCCTTCGGTCGCGTTCTTCCCGTACAGTATGAACGTCAGGGTTTTACCGACGTTCCAGTACCTGGCAAGCCAGATTCCGCCGGCCGGGCTGAATCTGCCACTTTTCTCTCAGTGCTTGAAGTGGCGCACCCCCGTGGCGACCATGGCCATGCCCTGCTGGTCGCAGATGGCGATCGAGTCCTCATCGCGGATAGAGCCGCCGGTCTGGATGATCGCCGTCACACCCGCGGCGGCGCAGACCTCGACGGTGTCCGGGAAGGGGATGAGCGCATCCGACGCGGAGACGGCGCCCCGGGCCTGCTCGCCGGCCTGGCCGCAGGCGAGGCGTGCGCTCTCGACGCGGTTGGTCTGGCCGGCGCCCATGCCGATCATCACGCGATCCTTCACGATGACAACCGCGTTCGACTTGACGTGCTTGCTGCACTTCCAGGCGAAGCGCAGGTCGGCCAGCTCCGCCTCGGTCGGCTGGCGCTTCGAGAGCACGCGCATCTCAGGCGGGTCGACGGCGAGGCGGTCGTACTCCTCGACGAGCATGCCTCCGGCGACGCCACGGTACTCGAAGGCCCGCGTTCGCATATCGACTGGAGGGGCCTCGAGGATGCGGAGATCCTTCGACTTCGCAAGCAGCTCCACCGCCCCGGGGGAGAACGCTGGTGCGATGATGATCTCGACGAAGAGGCGCTGGCCGCTGGTGGGATGCTTGGAGGCGCGAATCGCCTTCGCGAGTGTCTCATCGACAGGCCGGTTGATGGCGATGATCCCACCGAACGCTGAGATAGGGTCGGCCGCGAAGGCGTGCGCGAAAGCCTCGGCAAGGTCCTCACGGCTGGCGATGCCGCAAGGCGTCATGTGCTTCACGATGACGATGGTAGGGTCGTCGAAGTCGCAGGCGGCCGAACAGGCGGCGTCGGAGTCGAGGATGTTGACGTACGAGAGCGCCTTGCCATTGAGCTGGCGGGCGTTGACGACGCCCTCGGGTGTGCGGACGCGTGGGTCGATCTGACGATAGAGCGCGCCGAGTTGGTGGGGGTTCTCGCCGTAACGGAGGTCTTCTTTCTTCGTCAGGGCAATGGTCAGGTTCTCGGGGAAGGGGTCTTCCTGGCCACGGAGATAGGTGGCGATGATGGTGTCGTAGGTGGCGACGTGCTGAAAGGTCTTGACGGCCAGCTTGCGGCGCCAGTCGATCGGTATGTCACCCGAGCGAAGGGCGTCGAGGAGATCGTTGTAGTCGGCCGGTTCGACGACAGGGAGCACGTGGAGAAAGTTCTTGGCGGCGGCACGGAGCATGGTGGGGCCGCCGATGTCGATCTGCTCGAGAGCATCCTCCAGCGGAACGTCACCCCTCGCGACAGTCTCCTGGAAGGGGTAGAGCCCGCCCACGATGACGTCGATGGGCTTGAGTCCGTGCTCGTCGAGCTGGGCGAGGTGCTCCGGCTTGTCGCGGCGGGCGAGGATGCCGCCGTGGACGCCGGGATGCAGCGTCTTCACGCGGCCGTCGAGGATCTCCGGGAAGCCGGTAAGTTCGCTCACGGGATGGATGGCGACGCCGGCCTCGTTGAGGATGCGGTACGTGTTGCCGGTCGCGTACATCTCGACGCCCAGGGCGTGAAGGCCGCGGGCGAGATCGACGAGACCGGTCTTGTCGTAGGGGGCGAGGATGGCTCTTACTGTCATTTGGTAGCTGGTCGCTCGTCTACTCGATGATGACTCTGCGCTGGTCTGATTGGCGGACGACACGGCCGACGAGCATCGCGTCAGGCAACTGCGCCGCAATCGACTTTGCGTCTCCGGGGGCGACGGCCAGCACGATGCCGAGGCCCATGTTGAAGGTGTGGAACATGTCCGCGTCGGAGATTCCGCCACGTTCCTGGATGTGCGCGAACAGCGCGGGTACACGCCACGCCGCGCGGTCGAACCGCGCTGCTAACCCGTCGGGCAGGATGCGGGGGACGTTGTCCGTCAACCCGCCGCCAGTGATGTGCGCGACTCCGTGGAGCCGTGTCAACACCGGCTTTAGGTCAGCAAGGTACGGCCGGTGGACCGCCAGCAGCGCCTCGCCGAGCGTCTCCTCAAGGCCCGGGACGATAGTGTTTAGCGCCGCGCGGTCGGCATCGGGATCGCCGCCGGTACCGATGCTGAAAATCTTGCGCACCAGCGTGTACCCGTTGGTGTGAAGGCCCGTTGAGGGCAGGGCGAGGAGGAGATCTCCGTCGCGAATCTTCGAGCCGTCGATGACGTGCTCCCGCTCGACGACACCAACGATAAAGCCAACGAGGTCGAAATCGCCGGAGGCGTAGATGTCCGGCATGTCGGCCGTTTCTCCGCCTATCAGGGCACAGTTGTGCGCCTCGCAGGCGCGCGTCATTCCGTCGAGGAGCTGGAGCTTGTGTTCGGCACTCAGATCGGACGTGCCGATGTAGTCGAGAAAGAACAGTGGCTCGGCGCCCGTGCAGAGGATGTCGTTCACGCAGTGGTTCACGAGATCCTGGCCCACGGTGTCATACCGGCCCATCAACATGGCGATGCGGAGCTTGGTGCCCACACCATCCGTGCTCGAAGCGAGGACAGGCTCGCGGTACTGGCCGAGCTTGAAGAGGCCTCCAAACGGGCCCACGCCGGAGAGCACCTCCGGACGTGAGGCGCGGGAGGCAACCTCCTTGATCCGATTGACGAGATCGCCCCGCGCGGCGAGATCCACGCCCGCCCGCGCGTACGCGTCTGCGTTCGGGTCGGAGCCGGGGTTGCCGAGGTAGGTGGGCACCGTCACAGGCTACACCCGCCTGAGGGGAAGGGTGTAATCGACGTCGTGGTGATCGAACGCACCGGCAGGGGGCTCCATCGCGAGCTTGTCCATCTGCAACGGAACGGGGCTCGGGTATTGGCCCGTGAAACACGCCGTACAGAGGTCGTCTGGCTTCGACTCGACGGCGCTCACCAGCCCCTCCGGGCTCAGGTAACCCAGCGAATCCGCCCCGATGCTTTCGCAGATCTCATCCACCGACATGCGCGCGGCGATCAGCTCCCACCGCGTCCCCATGTCGACCCCGTAGAAGCACGGGTGCGTGATGGGCGGGAAAGTCACCCGCATGTGCACTTCACGCGCTCCGGCCCTTCGCAACATCTGGATCACCCGCCCGGTCGTCGTCCCGCGGACGATGCTATCGTCGACAACGACGACCCGCCGATCCTGGAGCACCTCGCGCAGGGCGTTGAACTTCAGGTACACGCCGACCTCGCGGAGGCGCTGGTCGGGCTGGATGAAGGTCCGGCCAACGTACCGGTTCTTTACGAGGCCCTGCATGAACGGGAGGTTCGACGCCTGTGCGTAGCCGATAGCCGCGGGTGTCGATGAGTCCGGCACGTCGATGACGATATCGGCGTCGGCCGGGTGCTCCTTCGCCAGCTGCCGGCCGAGGTTCAACCGCACGGGGTACACGAGCTTTCCGCCGATGACGCTATCCGGCCGCGAGAAGTACGTGTACTCGAACACGCATAACGCCTTCTTGTCACTTTCCCCCAGCGGTTTCAGGCTCTGAAGCCCCTCGGCGTCGATGTAGATGACCTCGCCGGGCTCCACCTCCCGGATGAAGGTGGCTCCGAGATGGTCGAAGGCGCAGGACTCCGATGACACCACCCAACCGCCATCGATGCGGCCGAGGCACAGAGGGCGATTGCCCATAGGGTCGCG